>JADLEN010000134.1 GCA_020846105.1 Chitinophagaceae bacterium
CGGCGACGCATCTACCTCTGAAGGTCTTTTTTGGGAAACCGTAAACGCAGCTGGTGTGCTCAAAGTGCCACTTGCTATTTTTGTGTACGACGATGGCTACGGCATATCGGTACCGCGCAAATACCAAACCACCAAAAACTCTATCTCGCAAGCGCTTATGGGCATGCAGTGGGACGAGAAAACAGGTGGTGTACATATCGAAACCGTAAAAGGTTGGGACTATGCCGCACTCGTGAGCACCATCAAGAAAGGTGTGCAGCGCACCCGCGACACGCATATCCCTACTTTATTCCACATACAAGAGATTACACAGCCCCAAGGCCACTCTACCTCTGGCTCGCACGAGCGCTACAAGAGCAAAGAGCGCCTCGAATTCGAGAAAGAAATGGACTGCTTGGTGAAGATGCGTGAATTTATCATCAGCAACGAAATAGCCGACGAAGCCACACTAGCCACACTAGAAGAAGAAGCAAAACAAACAGCCCGAGACGGCAAGCAAAAAGCTTGGGAAAGCTTTATAGCACCCATAAGAGCGCAAGTGCAGCAAGCCGCCAACCTGTGCAGCCAAGTAGTGATGCAAGGAGCTAGCAATGGCACAGCTATTGCTCCATTGGTGGCGCAGCTCACTGCCATCCGCGAGCCTATACGCAAAGATGTAATGCAAACTTTGTACAAAGTACTAGCCCTTTGCGCCAGCGAAAACAACGCAGCCACCCGTGCTTTGCGCAACTATTACGACCAGCTAAAGGCCGACAACGCAGTCAAATTCAACTCGCTACAACACTCACAGTCTGCACAAAACGCACAAAAAATAGCCGAAGTGCCTGCACAGTACGACGCTGCTGGCACACAGCTCAACGGTTATGAGATACTCAACAAATACTTCGACCAGTTATTTGCTGCCAACCCTGCCGTTTTTGCCTTTGGCGAAGACCTAGGCAAGATAGGCGATGTAAACCAAGGCTTTGCCGGCTTGCAAGACAAGTATGGCGAGCTGCGCATCACCGACACCGGCATTCGCGAAGCCACTATTGTGGGCCAAGGCCTAGGTATGGCACTGCGTGGCCTGCGCCCCATTGCCGAAATCCAATACCTAGATTACCTGCTCTATGGCCTACAACCCCTTAGCGACGATGTAGCCACCTTGCAATACCGCACATTTGGTGGGCAAAAATGCCCGCTCATCATACGCACCCGTGGTCATAGGCTAGAAGGTATCTGGCACAGCGGCTCGCCAATGGGTATGATTATCAATAGCATCCGAGGGATGTACCTATGCGTGCCCCGCAACATGAGCCAGGCCGCAGGTATGTACAACACCTTACTAGCTAGCGACGAGCCCGCCATAGTCATAGAATGCCTCAACGGCTACCGCCTCAAAGAAAACGTACCCACCAACCTTGCCACCTACACCGTGCCCTTAGGCATACCCGAGGTGGTGCAAGCCGGCGAAGACATTACCATAGTATCTTATGGCAGCACCCTACGTGTGATACAAGACGCTATTGACAGCTACCTAAGCCCACAAGGCATCTCTTGCGAGCTTATAGACGTGCGCACACTATTGCCCTTCGATACCGAGCATAGCATAGTAGCCTCGCTAAAAAAGACCAGCCGAATCCTCTTTATAGACGAAGACGTGCCAGGCGGCGCCACAGCCTATATGTACCAGCAAGTGATGGAGCTGCAAGGCGGCTACCGCTATGTAGATGCTGCACCCCGCACCCTTAGCGCCAAAGCCCACCGCCCAGCATACGCTACCGATGGTGACTATTTCTCCAAACCCAATGCCGAAGAAATAGCCGACGTAATCATGGACATGATGGCCGAATAAGCGATAATATATTATATAGCAAACGCCACCTATGAGGGTGGCGTTTTTGTTTGGTATTAAAAAAGAAAGGTAATGCTACTCAGGGTCTAGCTGGATGTCTAGGGTGGAGATGGTGCCCGTAGTGACTTGAAACTGATTGATAACCATGTCGCGGTAGCCCGGCGCATTGAAGCGCACATCGTACCTGCCTTCGGAGAGTGGTACAAGACGGTACTCGCCTTGCTGGTTGCCGATAGTGGTAAACGAAGTGCCGAGCACTGTAGCCTCTAGGTTGATGATAGGAGCATTGTCTAAGCTGCTAGTGCCAATGCCTATGATACCTGCTTGGCCAGGATTGCTGATAAGGCCTAATACAATGTCGAAGGTAAATTGGCGACGGATGCCTTCTACGTTTTTAAAAATTTCTTGTCCGTCTTTGAACATATTGATGAGCGTGGTATATACGCCATTGCAGGCGGTGACCTTTAGCTCGGTGGCATTGTATGCGGCTTCTTCTTCGCCAATAAATTGAAGGTATTTGGCATTGAAAGCCTCTACAGCATCGTTGTAGGTATCTTCGAAAGTGGCGGGCATATTGTTGCCTGCACTGAGTGCCGCTGTATGCGTGGCTATAAAAGTAGCGCCACTAGTGTTTAGGCGTTTTACTTCATCCCAATTATAGTTTCTTGCTTTTTCGTAGCGGTCAGAGCCTGCCTCTTCTAGCCGTGCTTTGGTGGTATCGGCAGGGAAAGAGGTGAGGGTATAGCGTTTGAGGGTTTGCCAATTGCCAAGACAAGTGTCGGCAATGTGCGTAAGCTCTACGCGATAGACCTCTACATTGGCGTAGCGCGCTTGTGCATCGGGTAGGATGTTGGCAGCGTTTACGGCTGCTAAAGCATTGGTGGCATAGAGCTCATCATAATATCCGCGGTAGCTACTAAAGCCTGTAAGGCGTTGTAGATAACTGTTCCAACCTTTTTCGGCTACGGCAATAAGCTCTCCTTGAGTGCATTTGAAGATGTTCTGTACCATTTGTTTTAAGTTTTTAAGATGAAGATAAAGTGATGCATTGCTGCGTTTACAAACACAAGGTAAAATAAAAGTTTTTTAAAAAGCAAGCTTTTGTTTAAATATTTTTTCAGAAAGATTTATAAACCTGCAAATATTATACTTAAACAGCAGAATTAAGTAAGTGATATTTGAGGATACATCAGAGGCGATGCCCGCCTGCGAAGAGACGATGCCCGCAAGAGAAGAGGCAATGCCCGCTAGCGAAGAGGTAATACCCGCCACAGAAGAGGCAATGCCCGCTACCGAAGAGGCGATGCCCGCTACCGAAGAGGTAATGCCCGCCACCGAAGAGGCGATGCCCGCTACCGAAGAGGCAATACCCGCTACTTTAGAGACGATGCCCGCCACCATAGAAAAAATGCCCGCCTTTTTAGAGGCGGGCAGGCTAAGAATAATGCTGTAGCAAAGCTGAAAAGTGGCTTTTGGCGCGGGTTTTGAGGGGGGAGGGTGTGGGAAAGGGTTCCGCAGAGCCAATATTAAAATTGTGTGTTTTGTTTGCGAAGCAAGCAAAAAATAAGCCAATGAAAGTTCATTGGCTTATGGGTGGGATTAGATGGTTTTGAAACCGATATGTTTTAAATAATTGAAAGTTGGGTCGTAGTAGGTAGCGTTGCGGGTGGGGTCTTCGGCATTTCCTTCGGGAACGACGATAATCATACCTTGCCTTGCACGCGTGAGCAACACTCGATAGGCGTTTTTGAGGTATTTTTTGCGTTCATCCTTATGAATATGCTGCCATTTATTACCAACAAAGGAAAAAGATTTCCAACCTTCGTTTGAGTACCTAAAGTCTCCATCCCAAGTAACGCAGGCCCAATCCAATTCTAAACCTTGAACGTGAAACTCTGTAGCAACATCTTCTAAATAATAAGAAGAACGAACATCATCTTTATCATCTAAAAACCAGTGCACTGGGTCCATAGGCGATTTTACATCGATAGCAAAAGGCTTGAGGCGTTGGGCTTGGGACGACACCACAATACCATAGCGCTCTGTACCTCTTGCTTGTGCCCGCAGCCAATGGCGGGCAGTGGCAACATCGCGCGTAAGCACGATTGGGTACTTTGCTTGAATGAGTTGGTATATTCTTTTGGATTCTTCGATATTAATATCGAGCAGATTCTTCACTAATAAAGAAAGGTGTTCGGCTCGGAAAGAGCGCATCGATACTGATAAATGAAGCTCATCTTTAAATACTAGCTCTTTTCGGTGTTGTAATAGTTGAATCGTATTGCCAGCGCCATATTCACTATCTGTAAGCCTTGACGATATATGAACATTCCATTCGGGAAAAGAACGATTTAAAGAATCTATCCATTCGCTTATTCCACCTTCACCTTTATTGATTTCTTGACCACCACCTACAAGGCACACAACAACTGCCCAATCTTGATGACGGTCTAAGCAAGAGATAAGAAATTCGGGCTCTGAAAAATTAAAGTCGGGCTGGTTTTTCTTACGTTTCATAAAGTCGGCCGTCTGTGCAAGGTTCCAAGCGCGCTGTGCTTCATCGAAAATGGCTACGTGGTCTACGGGTGCTTTGTCATCTTTTAAATACTCATCGCGGTAGTGATGCACATTCTGAATAAAAACTTTGACCTGACTTTTTACTTCACCTTTCCGTAGTCTGTTTCCTTTTTCTTTCTCGCGTTTTACTTTGTCTCGGGTGAGTGCTTCTTGTAGAATATCTACTAAAGGGCCATTGCCCGACAAGAAAACACTTGTTTCGCCTTGGCCTTTTTCTAAACTTTTGGTTGCGATATTGAGGCCCACTAGCGTTTTGCCTGCACCTGGCACACCAGTGACAAAGCAAATAGCTTTATTATTTTTAATTTTAGAATCTTCGATGAGGTCGAGGATATAATTGCTTGTTTCGCTTAAATTTTCAGCCTCGCTTTTTGTAAGTTCGGCCACAGAATGCTCGTTGTAAAGAGACATTGCAGCCTCGATAATGGTGGGCGTAGGCGAATATCTTCCGCCCATCCAATGTTCGGCATCTATTATTGCTCCATCGGCAAATTGCAAAACAGCATTGATAACATCTATAATGTCTTTTTCATTTGTCTTGATAGGAAAAAGGATATTGTCGTTTTGGGGAGTAGTGTTTACTGCAAAAATTTCAGAATCGGCATTTGTGGCAATAAGAATAGGTGCTATTAAATGAATATGACTTGTTTCGTGAAAGTTTTTCAGGTCTAAGGCATAGTCCATTACTTGGTCTACAGCGCTTTGAAGAAAGGTTTTGTCGCCTACCTTGAATTCTAAAATAAAAATGACATTATGGATAATAAGAAGAACGTCAATTCTCTTTCCCATACGAGGAATAGAATATTCGAAGAAGATAGAGCCATCAAAAGAAGATAGAATTTTTTTTAAAAATACTATTTGATGTTGCCAAGCATCGCGTTGTGTTTGTTCGAGGTTGAATTCGTTATTCGAACTTAGGATGCCTAAAATAGTATCGTTGGAGCTAGCAGAAAATGCTGCAATAGAATCTGAATAGAAATGTCGTTTCATTAATTTGTTTAGTGGTTTTGTATCAACCTGTGAATCTATAAAATTCTAAAAGTGTGTTTTTGATTAAGTCTTATTCAAAAGCCTTACTGGCTCAAAGTCTTGGTCGTGTTGCATCACAAACTCGTAACCGCAATTCGATTGCAAACACTTGTGTACTTCTGTTTTGTCTTTTGTATGCGATAGGTTTAATATCACTTGCGACCGAGTGCCGCATAGCGGACAAGTAGTTGGTTGGTCGGAATAGATATAGGCTTCTGTGAAAGTTGTCATAGGAAATGCAATGTCGTAAAAAATGCGGAAGATTATTTGTTTTCAAGAGCGTTCGGTAATATAATTTCGCCCTTGTCGGTGTTGGGGCACAGGGTGATGCAGCGAAGCCCACCAACAAGTAATATAAAAAGCAATCTAGTGATAGGTTGTTTTTTTGTTTTTAGTTTCCTCCTTCCTACGGAATGACAGCGTGAGGTGGTTGTGGTTGGTTTCTTTGGTAAACCCACCCCTAGCCCCTCCAAGGAGGGGAATGTGGCATGTGGATGGGTGTAGGTGGTTGTGGACGCTAATGTCATCCCGTAGGCATCTGGCACTAGGTGTGCTATAAGTGCTACAGATTCCTACGGAATGACAGCGTGTGGTGGGGTTGTGGTTGGGTATGTTTCTTTGGGCTGCGCGATAAGAAAAGCCCAATAGCTATTCCCAAAGCCCCAACCTGCGCGGGATGGCAGCTGTACCCCGCAGCGCAGCGAGGAGTACAAGCAACAGCCCGAGACCCAAAGCCCAACGAAGGAGACCGAAGTTTAATCGCTCAAAGAAGAAAAACGTACTGCTTAGTCTTGCAGCCGCAGCCGCAGGGCGCGCAATGAGGGTACTAGTAGAAAGGTGAGCAGCACCACCACAAGGGTCATAGAGCCGCCAAAGACTACAGAGGGCACTACGCCCATCCAAGCGGCGGTGTAGCCACTTTCTACCTCGCCTAGCTCGTTGCTGCTAGAGATAAACATGGTGTTGACGGCGGCTACGCGGCCACGCATGTGGTCGGGCGTGTGTAGCTGCAAGATGGTGCCACGGATGGCTACGCTCACGGCGTCGAACATGCCCCCGAGTAGCAGCATGGCCATAGATAGCGGAAACCAGGTGGACACGCCAAAGACGATCATACAAATACCAAAGGCGGCGATACAGAGTAGCAGCTTGATGCCTGCCTTCTTTTCTAGCGGCAAAAAGGAGAGCACAAGCATGGTGGCTATGGCGCCTATGCCGGGTGCGGCACGCAGTATGCCGTAGCCTAGCTCGCCTACGTGCAGTATATCCTTGGCATATACGGGTAGCAGGGCTACTGCGCCACCAAAGAGCACGGCAAACATGTCTAAGGACAATACGGACAAGATAACGGGTGAGCGGAAGACGAAACCGAGGCCTTGTCGGAGGCTCTTCATGATAGGTTCTTTGCCTTTTTGCATTATCTGCTGTGCGGGTATGCGCAGCATGGCTATGGTGGGCACTAGTAGGGTGACGGCAACGGCTACTAGGCTGTATTGCACGCCTACGGTGCCTATGAGCAGGCCGCCTACCAATGGGCCTAGCACAGAGCCTAGGTACCAAGAGGTGCTGCTCCAGCCGGTGGCCATCTGCAACTGCTCGCGGCGCACCAGTAGCCCAAGCATAGAAAAGGTGCTAGGGCCTATAAAAGAGCGCACTACACCACCTATGAATATGCCCAGAAATACAAAGCGTACGGTAGCGGTGGTAGATAGCTGCTGCCCGTGAATGAGGCTGAGGCTGCAGAAATAACTGGCTATGAGTATGTAGATGATGCTGCAGGTGAGTAGTAGTTTTCGTTTTTCTTTCTGATCTACAAAGTGGCCAGAGAAAAAGCTGCACCCGATGGCGGGTATGGCCTCCCAAAGGCCTAGCTCGCCCACAAGGCGCACGTCGTGGCTGATGTCGTAGACCCAATAAGCGAGTATGGTGACTTGCATATTGAGCGCCCCAATAAGGAACAAACGGAAGCTGAGGTAGCGCCTAAAAAGGCTGAGCTTGAGTACCTCGTTTTTGGCTATGAAAGTATGTAGTATGGACACAATAGAAGGCCTGCCTGTGGCAAAGCGGCGACAAAAGTAGGGATTTAACCCAGATTACGCATTAGATTCTTCACTGCGATAAAATACTACTTCATATCACCTTCAATGGCTCAAAAACCATAATTCATTATGCTTTTCTCACCCTTTCGGTGCTATCTTGTATTATTTCATCTCGAATAAATTTCTAATGCGCAATCTGGGTTTAAGGAAAAAGAAAAATTATAAATAGGGAGGCTTGCGCTAAATTTGCCTTTCAGTAAAAAGATACGGTGCAGCAATTTATTAAAATCATCCAAACGAGTTTTGTACAGGCCATAGCAGAGTTGCGGGCCAATAAGCTGCGCAGTACGTTATCGCTCACAGGTATTACTCTAGGTATCTTTTGTATCATAGCCGTGTTTACGGTGCTAGACAGTCTGAAAAAAAATATTAAAGAAGAAGTATCTACCCTAGGCAGCGATGTGCTGTATATAGGGCGCTGGCCTTGGATGGACGAGGGCGGCGAATACAAATGGTGGGAGTATTGGCGCCGACCATCGATGGGCATGGCAGAGCTGCACGCGGTAGAAAAAAATGTAGCCAATGCAGGCATTGTAACATTACAGCTAACCATCAGTGGCAAAAAGGCACACTACTATGATAATGAGGTAAGTGGTTTTAGGGCCTATGCGGTGACCCAAAATTTCGAGAAACTGCAAAATATAGAAGTGGCCGAAGGGCGCTACCTGAGCGCATCGGAGGTAGATGGTGGTGCACCCACTGCGGTGATAGGCGAAGACCTGTACCAAAGCCTGTTTAAAACCAATGTAACAGCCGTGGGCAAATCTATATCGTACCTAGGCAAAAACTACTTGGTAGTAGGGCGGCTGAAAAAGACAGGGCAAAATGCTGCCGGTTTCGACTTTGACAATTGCTTGATCATCTCGTTTCATTCCATAGGCTCGGCCATAGATGTACGCTCGCTAAGCAGCGACCCCTCGCTGATGATAAAAGCAAAGCCCGGTGGGCAAATAAGCGAGATGCAATACGAGGTAGAAGGGGCGCTGCGTGCCATACGCAAGGTGCGGCCCGGCGAGCCCAACAACTTTGCGGTGAACCAACTGAGCCAGATAACCGAGCGTATGGACATGATGTTTGGGCTAATAAACGCGATAGGCGCAGTGATAGGCGGTATATCGCTAGTGGTAGGGGCTTTTGGCATAGCCAATATAATGTTTGTGACGGTAAAAGAAAGAACCAAATACATAGGGCTGAAACGTGCTATAGGCGCAAGGTCTATCTATATTCTCATAGAGTTTTTGATAGAGGCCGTGTTCCTTTGTTTGCTAGGCGGTATTATAGGTGTGCTACTGGTATTCTTGCTGTCGCTGGTAGTAAATGCCAACTCGGATATGAAATTCAGCATGTCGGTAGGCAATATGCTTATAGGCATCCTGACCTCGGCAGCAGTAGGTATCATAGCTGGCTATATACCAGCCCGCAAAGCCTCTAAGCTAGACCCTGTGGTAGCCATACGGTCGTTATAAAACAATAAAAAAAACAAAAAACATACAATGCCTAATACCCCAAAACTAATACTGCCCCCCGAAATTATAGACCTGAAAATACAACGCATGGCCTACCAGATATGGGAGCAAAATGCAGCCGTAAGCGAGCTAGTATTGATAGGTATTGCCGATAATGGCTGTGTGCTAGCCGAGATATTGGCAACACAACTGCGCAGCATAAGCCCACTGAAAATAAGCATTATCCGCCTAGAGGTAGATAAAGCGAATCCGCTAAACAGTGCACCAAGCATAAGCGAAGACCTAAATGGGCAATCGGTGATATTGGTAGACGATGTATCTAACTCGGGCAAAGTAGCCTTGTATGCCCTGCGCGCCATAACCGCGTATATGCCTAGTAAAATAAGCATAGCTGTGCTGGTAGATAGAAAGCACAAAAACTATCCTGTGCATCCCAATATTGTAGGGCATAGCCTGTCTACCACCCTGCAAGAAAATATTACCGTGGTGAGCGATGGTACCAAACTATTAGGTGTATACCTCGATTAAATATTCCCAAGCATTTTGATACAAATAAAAGTAGCTACAACAGCAGATATCCCATTATTGCATCGGCTAGGCA
>JADLEN010000135.1 GCA_020846105.1 Chitinophagaceae bacterium
AGGTCTTTGCAAGGCAAAATCTGCTGTGCCATTTGCCCCAAAATAGCATTGCCCGAAGCGGCACAAGCTTCTTGAATCAATCCGATATGATGCAGGCCTTTGCTGAGTTGTAGCACCTCGCGCGGGCTCACTTTTTTGAGCGGCACTTTGCTGATGAGGCGTTCCATATCGCCCACCTGCTTTATGTTTCGCCCTATATCGTCGGTGATGTTTTGTTCTTTTATAAAGAAAGAAACCAAATCCAATCGCTGATTTATTTTCGGCAAATCGAAAAGAGGAAGCACCACCCAACGCTTCAAAAGCCTTGCACCCATTGGCGTTTGGGTATTGTCGAGGGCTTCAAGAAGGTTAGTTCCGTTTTCTTGTCCGTTGCTGAGTAGTTCGAGGTTGCGAATGGTAAAACGGTCCATCCACAAATAGTCGCTTGCCACTATGCGGTGTATGGCATTGATGTGTTGGAGGTTGCCGTGCTCGGTGTCTTTGAGGTAGTGAATGGCTGCACCTGCGGCTATCACTGCCGAGCGCAAATCCTCTATACCAAAGCCTTTCAGCGATTGTGTATTAAAATGTTTGAGTAGCGTATCGTAGCAGTAGGCATCTTGAAAAATCCAATCTTCGAGCGCGAAGGTGTAGGTTTTATTATCAAAATTCTCTCTGAAATGCTTTTGTTTGGCTTTGGACAATACTATTTCCGAAGGCTGAAAACTCTGCAATAGTTTATCCATATAAGCCTCATCGCCTTGGGCAGTGTACAGCTCTCCAGTACTGATGTCTAAGAAAGCAATGCCACACATCGCATCGGAAAGAAATAAAGCAGCAAGAAAATTATTGGTTTTGTTTTCGAGCAGCTTGTCGGAGGTAGCAACACCGGGTGTTACCAATTCTGTAACCCCACGTTTTACTATCCCTTTTGCAAGTTTTGGGTCTTCGAGTTGGTCGCAGATAGCAACGCGATAGCCTGCCTTTACCAATTTATGCAAATAAGTTTCCAAAGAAAAATGCGGAAAACCTGCAAGCTCGATACTCGATGCCGAGCCATTGGCGCGCTTGGTAAGTGTAATGCCCAAGACTTGTGCAGCAATGATAGCATCGCCGCCAAATGTCTCGTAAAAATCACCTACACGAAACAACAAAATGGCATCAGGATATTTTGCTTTTATCTCCCGATGCTGCTTCATTAGCGGTGTTTCTGTTGCGTCTTTTTTTGCCATAGGCTTACAAATTTAAAGAAAAGCAGCAGGCAATCATGAATAGGTTTTGCAGTAGTGGGGATAAGTATTTATTGCCTAGGAAAGGCTTGGTAGCAAAGGCATTGAGCGTGGAGTGCGAGAGGAATATGCATGGTGCCGACGAATGATGCAGCCCCAAAGGTCCACAGCGTAGGCACGCGCTAAAAAAAATAGCTCAATATTTATTGCGCTATTTTTTTTGAAAATGAAAAAAAACTACAAACCGATAAGCCGGGTTCTGTATTGTATTGCTACAATGGCTATCATTTATCTGCGATGCGGCTTGCGCCAGCACCTGTATCTGCCTACCCGCGTACATCGGGCGAGCAGCCCTCAATCGTACGCCTATTGGGCATTTCAGCACGCAAGGTTTACCCCAATACGCTGTTACCAGCACACTGCGTAGGCTCTTACCCTACATTTTCACCCTTACCGCGCCGTAGCGTGGCGGTTATTTTCTGTGGCACTATCTGGCTTTCTGTTTTTCAAGATTGCGCAGCCGTTAGCTGCTGCGTTGCTCTATGCTGCCCGGACTTTCCTCCCCACCCGCAAAGGGGCAAGGCGATAGCCTGGTTTGTAGTGGCGGCAAAGGTAGTGGAGAATTTATCGTGAATAAGGAATTGTTTTCAGAAAAGTGCACTCTGTATCATTGTGTTGGAACCAATTTGCTCTAATGTTATCAAATATTTTTTAGCTGCCAAGCCACCCGAATAGCCCGTTAGCAAACCGTTTGCTGCTATTACGCGGTGGCAAGGCACTACAATTGCCAAGCAATTTTCACCATTCGCTTTTGCAATGGCACGTACGGCTAAAGGCATGTTCATTTGCTTCGCAAATTGTTGGTAAGAACGGGTTTTAGAAAAGGGAATTTCCAATAAATTCTTAAAGACTGATTGCTGAAAGTCTGTTCCCGAAAACTGCAAATTCAGCTCAAAGCGTTGACGCTTCTTCTCAAAATATTCATGCAATTGTTGTTCTAAAATAACCAAATTTTTATGGGTCTTAGGCACCAAAATTGCTTGATGATTTTTGACAACTCTTTGTTTTATTTTATCAATACCCCCATTTCTTTCTACAAAGTCTATTATAAAAATGCCCTGCTCGTTTGCTGCCGCAAATAGCCTGCCAATAGGTGTTTCGATATGTTTGGTGTAGAGTATCATTGTTAGTTCATTCTGTAATGCTTGCCTGGCAAAGATTTTACTAATCCCTGCATTTCTAGCATTAATAATGTTGATGCCAATACACTGCTACCCTGCCCGCTTAGTTGCATCAGTTCGTCGGTGTGGGTGATGTCTTTTTTTTGCAAAATGTCTATCAATATTTGCTCCTCATCTGAGAGATTGAGTAAGAGTTGGGTTTGTATTGCGCTTTGTTTTTGCTGCTTTGACCAATTCATTAATTCTAGTAAAT
>JADLEN010000136.1 GCA_020846105.1 Chitinophagaceae bacterium
TCTTCTATGTATTTTGCTATCAATTCATTTTGAGTTTGCGCGGCCACTAAGTCAAGAAATTTTTCACAATAATTAATCACATCATCGTAGGCTTTCATTAGCTCCAAAGCCTCCATTGTACATTGCATATAATGCTGAAAAAACAACTCACCATTGGCTTGGTTTTGGGTCATTTTAATAGCCTCTTTGTAATGCCTAAGTGCTTCTTTATAGTTTGCAGCCACGGCATACATTTTTCCCTTTTCGGCAATTCCGAGGTGCAAACTGTACGTATTATTGCTATTCGATTCCATTAGTTTGCATATTGAGTTTCTACCCTGCAGCCTATGTCTTCCAATTGGCAGGCAATATAGCGCGAGATTAAATGTTTGATTGGTTGTGGACTTTGCCATTTTTCGCAATTGGCGGGGATAGAAGCTGTATTGAAAAACTGCTCCATCACTAGTTTTACTCGCGACCAATCATCAATATTATCAACTAAAATATTGTAATTACCGGATGGAATATTTTTAAAACTGCAAATCAGGCCTGCATTTTCATAAAGCTCCATTTTGTCAATCAGGTCTTTTCTGTTAACAGATTCATCTAAGGCTACAGGTAAGTTTTCGGCAATTTCACCAACAATGTTGTGCGGCATTCCTACAATCTCGGTAAGCATTCCCAATTGTATAATATCATTCAAGTCTACGGCGTCGAGTGTTATTTCAAATCGCTGAAAGCTTTGATTAATAAGTGCTATTTGATTATTTGCGCCAAATCTTCTCCATAAATTTTGACTCACTTCATAACTAAGATTTTCAACAATTTTGGTTCCCAATTTTACCTCTATATTTTCGGCGTTCAATTGAGCATTTATTTGTTGTGCAATTCGCTCGTCTTTGCTTACAATTTGTAGCGTGTACAAATCTTTTTTAGGGTTGCTGCACAATACTTCGGCATCTATTCTTTTACTCATAGCATTTGCCGTAGCGGCAGATACGCCACCCAAAACAATACTTGGCTCGTTGAGCAACAAACTCAACGCTTCTTTTTCATCGCTACCCAAAAATTCAGCCAATTGTTTTGCAATAATTGGGAGCATTTCGGGCTTATGGACGTAAAGTGCAACATCGAGTAATTCAGGCGTTTCGGGGAGAGGGTCAGTAGCTTCGAGCATTGATACTTCTAAACCTAATTGACTGAGTAGATTACAAGTATTTGTAGCTAATGTTTCTTCTACTTTGTGAAACAAAACAGACGGGGTACAGTAAAGAAGCTTTACCACAAGATCGGGAGAAACACCCAATACATCGGCAAGAACCTTTGCTACAGAAGGTTTTGCACTACCTATAGAATAAACTACTACTGATTTCATCTTTTTTGGTTTAGATGATTATTACAAAATAAACATATTAAAACGAGAAAGCCAAGCTTTTCAATAACTTTTGCTTAACAACAAGATAGCCACCGAATAACATCTTGTAAATTATCAACATTAGTCAATTGCCATGCTAGCCATTTTACGTAGTGCTTGTTTTGCATCACCAAATAGCCTTCTGAGTTTACGAAAGGTATTAAAAATTAAAGCAGTTTTAAATCACTTAGATTTGCCATTAATCATTAGCATAAAACAAGACGAACTTTGAAAACAGCAATCATTACAGGAGCTACGCAAGGCATAGGCGCCGCAATAGCAGCACATCTTGCCAAAGAGCATTTTACATTAATAGTGTGTTCACTTAGCATTAAAGACTTAGAAACTTTACAGAAAACACTAACCGACTTGGGTAGCCCAAAAGTGTATATAAAATCAGCCGACCTAGGCAATAAGGACGCGGCAAAAGACTTCGCACATTTTGCACTAAACTGCGCTCCACATATAGACATGTTGGTAAACAATGCAGGCATATTTATTCCTGGTGATATTCTTGAAGAAGAGGAAGGGCAATTAGAAATGATGCTAGACTTGAATTTGATAGCGCCTTACGCCATCACACGTATCATAGCTCCAAAAATGAAAACACAAAAAAGCGGTCATATTTTCAATATTTGTTCGGTGGCAAGCCTCAAAGCCTACCCTATGGGAGGCTCCTACAGTATTAGTAAATACGCATTACTTGGTTTTTCAGAAAACCTACGTCAGGAATTAAAAATGGATAAAATAAAGGTTACTGCCATTTGCCCAGGTGCCACAAATAGTAGGTCTTGGGCCGGTAGTGGCGTGCCCGAAGAAAGGATTATGCCTGCAGCAGACGTTGCAATCGCCCTATGGTCGGCCTACAGCATGTCTGCAAATACCGACGTAGAAACAATAGTAATGCGCCCACAATTCGGCGATTTGTAGGTAAAAAATGACTTCCTAATTTTCTAAGAATTCGAGAAACAATATCTTTGCCCTCATAAATTAAAATCAAACAATAACAACAATGAAAAAGTCGTTACCCGTTATCCTCGTATTATTAGCCATAGTTATGATTGGTGGCTGTATGTCTTGCAATATCCAACGTAGCCTTGTGGGCCTAGACGAGGACGTAAAAGCGAAATGGAGCCAAGTTCAAAATCAATACCAGCGCCGATCTGACCTTATAGGCAACCTAGTAGAAACTGTAAAAGGTGCTGCAAACTTTGAGAAAAGTACGTTAACAGATGTAATTAATGCGCGAGCCAGAGCCACCTCATTGCAAGTAAATGCAGATGACCTTTCGCCAGAAAAACTAAAAGAATTTCAGGCAGCACAGGGCCAGCTAAGCCAAGCACTTGGCAGGCTAATGATGGTAAATGAAGCGTACCCAGAGCTGAAAGCCAACCAAAGCTTTTTGAAACTACAAGACGAAATTGCCGGCACCGAAAATCGTATTTCTGTAGAACGCAAAAACTATAACGAGTCGGTACAGGCATACA
>JADLEN010000137.1 GCA_020846105.1 Chitinophagaceae bacterium
AAACAAATGACCTAAAGAAGATAACAATTTATTGCTAGCAAAAATTAACGGTGAGAATACGTCCAAATTCTGCAAGTCAAAAGGAAGGCCAAAAAAATAACGCGCCAATTGAGCTATAGTAAGTAAAAAAGCAACTAACCCTACACCTAAATATGGAGAGTATTTTTTACTCAAGAAAATACTCAAAAACTGAAATGCCAAAATAGTACTAATAAGCGCAAGCCCCACCAATAATCGCAACCAAATATTAGGTTTGAAGGGGCCTAGCTCGGCATCCAATATGCGCAAATAAAACTGTGCGTTACCATTTTCATCTTTTATCAAAGTAGCATTCGCCAGCTGCTCAAGTGAAACGAGTGAGGTTTTCGGGATTAGATCTGATGCTACAAAATGTGATTTTAAATACTCATTTTGAATATCGTAGTGTATAAAAACGGGGATTATAAAATTTATTCTTTTGCCAGGGTGGGCAGCGTTGCCAATACTCTTATATACAAATACCTTTCCATCCTCTTTAAAGGTTTTCCATTTCGAAGAAAAACTATGCTCTTCGATAGGAAAATTGTTTTGGTTCCAATAAGCAAGCTCACCATTTTTATAATATTGAATAATAAAATCCTTAGCTGCTAATTCATGTACCTGTTTTACAGTTATACTGTCATTCCAAATATTATTCAGCGTTTTTTTATCTGCAATTAGCTTGGCTATTTGTTGTTGCTGCTGTACAATATCTTGCTGCACTAGCTGCACCAAATTTGATGGAGTATTGTTTTTTTGGCTTTGTAAATAATAAAAAAAAGAAGTTGTCCAGAGGACTATACTTACAACAGAAAGAAAAAAGTATTTTCTATTATTCATCAGTCGTTACTTTTCGGTAGATTTAGCTTCATTCCAAATAGCATCCATCTCTTGCAAACTCATTGCATCTATACTTGTATTATGTGCAATTGCCCATTGCTCGATATACTGAAAACGGCGAATAAATTTTCTATTTGTACGTTCAAGTACTTGCTCAGGATCTACCTTGGCAAATCTTGAATAATTAATCAATGCAAAAAACATGTCGCCCATTTCCTCCTCCACATGTGCTTGATTGCCAGATGCCATCGCCTCATCTAGCTCATTCCATTCTTCTACTACTTTTGCCTTCACATCTTGTATGTTATCCCACTCAAAACCTACTTGTTTCGATTTTTCTTGGATACGCAGTGCTTTTATCATTGCAGGCATAGCATTGGGCACACCAGACAATACAGACTTCTTGCCTTCTTTCAATTTTATTTGCTCCCAATTGCGTTTCACCTCCTCTTCATCATTTACATGCACGTGCTCATAAATGTGTGGGTGCCTTGCTACCAGCTTGTTACAGACGGTTTCTATCACATCGCCAAAAGCAAACTCACCTTGCTCATCGGCTATTTTACTGTAAAACAATAGATGCAAAAGCAGGTCGCCAAGTTCTTCTTTTATATTTACCCAATCCTCTTGCTCCAATGCATCGGTAAGTTCATACAACTCTTCTATTGTTTGTGGCCTCAGACTTTGAAGGGTTTGCTTTTTGTCCCAAGGGCATTGGGCGCGCAATTGGTTGAGAATAGAGATGAGACGATGAATAGATTGTGCGTACAAGGTAATGGTTTGTAAATTAAAAATTATTTAGTTTCGGTATGCAAGTTAATAGAAAAAGAGTAGCATTAAAAGTGATGGGTACATTTAAGGCTCAATAATTAAAACATGCAATTGTAGCGCCAAAACCATAGCCTGCTTGCCAGCCCGACTCTATATTATGCACAAACTCATTGCTTTTCAAAATTTTGATTACCTCATTGCGCAACACACCTTTGCCTATACCGTGCACAATCACCATTTTGTCTTGCTGATTCGATATTGCTAATTGCAAATATTTATTCAAGGTGGCTATTTGTATTTGTAAAATCTCAGCATTAGTCAGCCCTTTTGCGTCTGGCAATAAAGCCTCAAAATGCAAGTCCACCTCATACTTAGGAATGTCTTTTATTGATGTGATCTTTTGTTTCGTTTTGGGCACAATGGCTTCTATTTTTACAAACTCCTTTTCTTTAGGTTTCAAAGAAAATTCTTGCAAAAGCGTGTATTGAAATGTAGGCAAATTTTGCTGTTGTAATGCGGTGATGTGCGCAAACAACTTGGCCGATTTTATTTTCAGTAAATCCTTATGCTGCGTATATTGGCTACTCAATAGTTCTGAAAGCTCCCACTCAAAACGTGGAATATCTTGCATCAGCTCCCAATCTAGATGGTGCAAATAAATATCGCTAAACGGCTGCATATTTGCCTGATGCGTAAATATAATTGCATCATTTACACGCACACCATATTTTAGCAATACCGTAAAATGCGAATGATTAACTGCGAAAATTTTCACTTTTGTCACACGCTCCTCCATATCCACGTTTGCAAATACGGGCATAAACAACAGGTGAATACCTGTTGCTAATTTAGGCTTTGCAAAGTCTAGTTTTTCTAGGGGTATTTGTTCTTTTAGTTTTTTCTCTTTTTGCTGGTTTTCTTTATTCTTTTCCGTAAACCATTTAAAATAGGGATGATCAATCTCGTCAATGTGTATAGGAAATACTGTTTTGCCCACCCGCACCGATACCATTTTATTATCAATAATCGTTACCACAAAGCCTTCTTCGCCTGTACGTTTTATCAACATTTTATCGCCTTCACTAAATTTCATAAACACAAAAATAAGCCCTAAAAGCCTAGCTTGGAAAGATTATTAGCAATATGGCAATAGCTATTGTGCCATAATCATTATAGTATCAGAGCATTTTTATAAAAACGCATTGAATAGTAAATTTTGACAGCAGCTTAATTGCCATTGAGCAATTATCTTTGCAACAAGATGAACACCATTATTGGCAATGATATAAATACCGCAGCAGATCTTTTGTCGCAAGGGCAATTAGTAGCCATACCTACCGAAACCGTTTATGGGCTTGCCGCCAATGCCCTAAACCCCACTGCAGTTTTACGTATTTTCGAAGCCAAGC
The DNA here is from genome assembly GCA_020846105.1 of Chitinophagaceae bacterium. Lineage (GTDB taxonomy): Bacteria > Bacteroidota > Bacteroidia > Chitinophagales > Chitinophagaceae > Rurimicrobium. Next base: position 3,039 of record JADLEN010000137.1, read on the forward strand.
AACGCCCACATTTCAACCCGCTAATTGTACATTGCTGCAGTTGGGAGGCAGCTTTGAAATATGTAAGCGATGTACCCGATATTGCACACAAATTGGCAATGTATTTTGTACCCGGTGCACTTACTTTTTTATTGCCAAAAAAAGAAATTATTCCAGATGTAGTAACTGCAGGTAGTGCACTTATTGCCATCCGCATACCCAACCACCCAACTGCGCTTAGCTTATTAAAGCAGTTACCTTTTCCTTTGGCAGCACCAAGTGCCAATGAGTTTGGTTATATAAGCCCTACAAGTGCCGCACATGTTTTGGACAGCCTTGGGGGCAAAATACCTTACATTCTTGATGGGGGCCATACCGATATTGGATTAGAAAGCACCATAATTGGATTTGACCTTGAAGACAATGTTATAGTACATCGGGTAGGTGGCATAGCCATAGAAGCTATAGAAAATATAATTGGCAAGCCTATACTTTGGGCTACTAATAAAGACCTTGCCAAACCCCAAACTTCGGGACAATTGCTATCACATTATGCGCCCAATACCAACCTAATTATTGGCGATGTTCAAGAATTGCATAAGCAATATCAAGGTCAAAAGCTTGGGCTTATAAGCCTTTCCAATAGTTATGACAATTTAGATTTTGACCAACGCTTTTTACTTTCACCTTCTGGCAACCTTGCCGAAGCGGCACAAAACCTTTTTTCATTTCTCCGCCAAATAGATAAGTTTCAATTAGACCTGATACTTGTAGAAGCCTTACCCAACGTAGGTCTTGGACGCGCCATCAATGATAGACTGCACCGAGCACAATCTATTTTTAAGACCAATAATTAATTTCCTTAACGAACAATCATTAGCTTTTGCTGGCTACGCCCTTGTGGTGTTATGATGGTAGCAATATAGATGCCATTGGGCAAAAAAGCAGGAATTACAATTTGATTGTTTACAATTTTTTCTTGCAGCAATCGTTGCCCATATAGGTTTTGTAATTCTAGCTCATCGCCAGGTATTGTACCATAAATATTAAGGTAATTATTTGCTGGATTTGGGCTCAATACAATATGACGCATGTGTTGTTCGGAAATGCTATTGGGCAATAAAGTGATGGTTTTACAAAAGGTATCTTTACACACCATACCCGTACTACGATAGGCCCACACATACAAACATGCAGTATAGGCTCCCGCTGTGGTATAACTATGTTTTGGGTGTTGCATGCTCGACGTATCGGCCAGGCCAGATGCCGGATCGCCAAATTTCCAAAGCCATACCAAAGAATCTTGTGCATTTTTCAAAGTACTATCCTTAAAAAAAACATCGTAGGCCTTACCCAAAGAGTCCTTGAATAGTACCTTGACAATGCCACAAGGGAGCACATTGTCCATCAAGGCTATGTCGCTCACAAGTACCGCGCCACTATCGGCTGCGTTATACCTAAATCGGATGTATTTTATCTTCGTCTGGTCTATTCCCACAAAGTCTATCAAGGGTATTTTTACGGTATTAAATACAGTCTTGGGCAGAATATTGGTTCGCGTTCCAGGCTGGAAAAACAAAGCGCCACTGTATTCACTTACTTTTTTCGTTGCAATTTTTCCTGTTGCATCTTCTAGTTCCACAGTATAATCCAAATCTGCGCCAGAAGGCTTTGTGTCTTTATAATTTTGCGCCACCCGAAAACTCAAGCTTTTGAACATTGTTGTGTTTTGGTCGGCCACAGGTATTTCGTTTTGATAATACGCATTGGTGTCGCGCCAGCGCATAGACATCTGAGCCAGCCCTTTTAGCGAAGAGGTGCCACGGTGTGGTTCTTTGGCTTGTGCAGTGCTTATCCCACACAGCGGTACCGTCAATCCGCCACCACATATCAGCGAGCTTGTAAGGCCACTTTGCACTACTGCTCCTGCAATAGTATTAGTGGTGATATTGGTAGCAGTATCTATCCTATTGATATCCTTTCTTTGGCCAATGCCCGGATGATATGAAACATAAACCTGAGTAGTATCTAGGCGAGAAGATGTTGGCGGATAGATATCTTCGACACGCAATAGGGGTGCAAAGCTGGTATCGCCACCTACATGCATTCGGAAAAAAGCGGCACCATATGCATTAAAGGCGGCTTTTTGTACACCTGTATCCAAGCGGCCATTGCCAGCAACGCTTGCCCCACAAAAAGGGTCGGTATTGGTAGCACCCCAATCGTCCGAGGTACCTGCGATATATGAGCCAGGTGTCCATAC
>JADLEN010000138.1 GCA_020846105.1 Chitinophagaceae bacterium
CGTCTTTGGCTTCGGCGTCGCTGCTTTTCATTTTAGAAAGTGTAACTGTAAACAAAAATGTTTTGCCTTCGAACACGCCGCCAGTATTGCTTTGCGCTTGTTTGTTTTCTAGGCTTATGCCAAAATCTTCTAGCGCATTGAGCATTTGCCTATTCTCTGGTAGTGCAAAAAAATGAACAATAGATGCTGCTACTTTGGGCCCTACATCTTCTAGTTGTTTTAATTTTTCTTCGTCCCAAGTATAAAAATCGCGTAAATTATTTACGGTTCTTGCTAGGTTCTTGGCGGTGGTTTCGCCCACGTGCCTAATGCCAAGACCAAATATCAATCGTGCAAGGTTTTGACTTTTAGACGCTTCTATTGCAGCTCGTAGGTTCGTTATTGATTTTTCTTTAAACCCTTCCATTGTAGCCACTTTTGCCCAGTCTATTTGATATAAATCGGGGATTGTTTTTACAATTCCTAAGTCGTAAAATTTTTGAACATTCGATTCCCCCATGCCCCTAATATCCATCGCGTCTTTGCTACAAAAATGTAGAATACGCTCTACTACTTGTGCTGCACAACCAATATTGATACAACGCCAAACAGCCTCATCGGCAGGCTTGTCTAGCGGCTCGGCACATACTGGGCATTGCGTAGGGAACACTATATTTTGTTCTTCGCCTGTTCTTAATTCGGGCAATGATTTTACGATATAAGGAATAACGTCTCCAGCACGCTCTACCAAAACGGTATCGCCAATATGGATATCTTTTTCTTTTACCACATCTTCGTTAAACAATGAAATAGAAGCTACCATAGCACCGCCAATATTTACAGGTTCTATCTTGGCTACTGGCGTTACAGCGCCTGTGCGCCCCACCTGAAAATCTACACCCAACAATTTGCTAGTGGCTTGCCTAGCTTTAAATTTATATGCAACTGCCCAGCGCGGGTGGTGTGCTGTCATGCCCATTTGTTCTTGCTGTTTCAGGCTATTTACCTTTATCACTAGGCCATCTATTTCATAGGGCAAGTCGTCTCGGCGTTGTTCAAAATCAATACAGTATTGTATTACATCATTAATGTTGTTAAAGGTGCGCAATTCCTTGGCTGGCGTGGGGAAACCCATACCGTATAGCCATTTCAGCGAATCGAAGTGGGTGTTCAATGTTGATGGTTTTTCTGCATTGGCAGACAAGCTCACATCGCTAATGTGGTACAGTATGGCAGAGAGTTTTCGCTTTGCTACTTCATTAGGGTCTAGCATTCGTAGTGTGCCAGATGCAGCATTTCGCGGATTGGCCAACGGTGCTTGCCCTTCTATTGCTCGCTGCTCATTCAGTGCTGCAAAGGTGTTTTTATGTATTACTACTTCGCCTCTAATTTCTATTTGTTGCACATGGGCTGCTGCAAAATCAGCAGACAGTGGGATAGATTTTATTTGCTTTGCATTTACTGTTATTTCTTCGCCTTGCACGCCATCGCCACGGGTAGCAGCACGCACCATTTTGCCATTTTCGTAAATGATAGAAATACTGGCACCATCGGATTTGGGCTCTACACAATATGCTATTGGCTAATCCGTTACCAAGCCAGCGCAGCGTTTGGCCCAGTCTTGCAAATCCTCGGCATTGTACGTATTGTCTAGGCTGAGCATGGGCACCAAGTGTGGCACGGTGGGTAGTCTTTCTGAGATGCCATATGCTACACGTTGTGTGGGCGAATCATCGGTTAGCAAGCTAGGATGTGCTTTTTCTATTTTTTTTAAAGCAGTAAATAGCAAATCATATTCTTGGTCACTTAATAGCGGTTCGCTTTCTACATAATAAGACCAATCGGCATACAAAATCACTTCTTTGAGCAATGGTATTGATGTAGGGTTTTGCAAATCTGCATTTGCTAAAAGTGATTTTGCTTGTTGGTATATTTTTTGTTTGTCTTGTGGGCTATACATAATAGATTGCGGTGCAGCGTGCTTGTTTTTTTATTTCTTACGAATAACAAAGATGGAAAAGTAAAAGTAGATGGGCAAATTTGTATTATTGCAGGATAATAATACTTCTCAATGAAACAAATTTTTACTGCCGAGATGGACAATAGCGTAAAATTAATTACCACTATTATTCATTTTGGCTTGCTTCCCATCCCGTTTTTTCTTTACTATTCTGCTGGTGCTTTCGAAACATTTTTGATGTTGGCGCTCATCGTGCCTTTGTTTTTGCTTACCTATTTGCTTCGCCCTTTTCAGTATGTGCTCGATACAGACAAGCTTGTTGTACGCAAAAATATTTTGCCCAAAACTATTAACCTGACAGACATAAAAATGATGAGCACAGTAGAATACAAAGACCTCAAAATTCGTTTACGCTTATATGCTTCTGGCGGTGTTTGGGGCTGGTTTGGCTATTTTCTTTCTGCCGAGTATGGCAATGTGCTACTACAATGTACCACCAAAAAAAACCTCATACTTATTACTACCAAAGACGATAAATACATAGTGCTAAGCCCTGCCGATGTAAAGGGTTTTTGCGAAACTTTTGAAAAACTAAAAAGGGCCACCAAAAAGTAAATTACTCTTTTGGCTTTGGTTTTTTCTTGTGCCACAAGGTTTGTTGGTATCCTACTTTAATAGTACTGTAATTAGATAATCCAGTTTTTGAGCCACTGACACTAAAATAGGGTGGGGCTAGGGCGTTGCCTTTGTTTACTTGAAAATCTTGTTCGCTGCGCCCGTCAATATATCCAAAATTATATTTCACTACAATTGCGGATTGTTTGTTGATTTGATAGGCTAATCTTGATTCGAAATAGCTTGCAAGACTGCTGCCCAAATTATATACAAAACTGCTTTGGTACAGCACCGAGTCCATGCTTTGGTAAGCTACTTTAGAATCGACCTTAAGGTTAAATTGCTTGTTGAGCCCAAAGCCTATGCCCAGCATTAATTTCTTTTTAATAATCAAACAGAAAGTAACAGGTATGTTTATCTGTAGTAGCTCAAAATCAAAATGATGATTTATTGTTGTTCTATCATCCTTGTACGCAAACTGGCCATTGAACGCTAGCCAATCTAAATTGCTGCCAACATCTACACCAAAACGCTTGGCTATTGGAAAATAAAAATTGAGTGCAACGGCAGGCCGTATTTCGCCTTTGGATTTAAAGGGAAGGCCGGTATTGTTTTCTAAAACAAAAACTTTTATGTCATTCAGTTTGCTTGCAAACACCGACCCATTAAAAGACATGCTACGCTGTGCAAATGCTACATTGATATTGGAAATAAATAGCAAACACAATAAAGGCAACATGATAGTACGATATGGAAACATGCGGATATACAAGGTAGATGGCTTTTGTTTTTAGAAATATTTGCAATTCATTTCCGCAAGGTAATTACTTTTACCATCTTTACTCATAGATACTGGCCTCTAAAAGCTATAGCATAAACCACAAGTATGAAACCCTTTTTAGTGTACCTCTTTTTTATATTGGCTATTGCGTTTGGCTGCAACAAAACCAACAATATCGACACTAATATTGGTAAGTATTTTCCTAATCATGGGGCCAAGTCTAAAGATCTTTTTCCTTTCAAAAACGAAAATATATGGAAATACCAAATCACCAATTACGATACCAACAACATAGTCTTTTCCATAGATAGTCTCACCCAAATTGTTAGCTTTTATACCTACCTATACAACCAAGACACATTCTACTACATTCGTACCAGTAGAGAAAACCTAAACGACTCGCCCAAAATGGGCAAAAATTACTATACTGCCTATCGCAATGTAGATAGCAGCACCGTAGAGGGCATCTCTAGCCTTGGCGAAAAATTCGTTGTATTCACAAACGAAAACCCTATTGCTTATTATTTGGGCAGCTACACCTACGTGCCAGCCAAAGAGCAAATTAATATCTACCAAATGGGCGGCACCACACTTTTCAGCAGTTACCTATGTTTCCACACCACCAATTATGTAACTGCTATTGCCGACCTGCGTACCCTGCGTCAAATAGAAACTTATTTTGCTAAAGGTATAGGCATTGTGGGCAAAGACATTTATTTGAAAAAACCAAATGGCCAATTATACCTCTACGAGCGATGGTTGTTGACAGACTATTACCTCAACTAACTTTTGCATCACCATAGTTTTTGCTAGCAAGCCTGTCACGCGCCCTTTCCCCCAGATTCTTTATTTTATACAATACCTTTGCTGCACTATGACCAAACTTTCTGTCAATATCAACAAAATAGCCACCTTGCGCAATAGCCGTGGCGGCAACAACCCCAACGTGCTAAAAGCCGCCATAGACTGTCAGCTTTTTGGTGCCGATGGTATTACAGTGCATCCCCGGCCCGACGAGCGCCACATACGCTACGCCGACGTGCGCGAGATAATGCCCCACATCTCCACCGAAATGAATATTGAGGGCAACCCTACCGAAGACAAATTTGTACAACTGGTATTAGACACCCTTCCTGAGCAAGTGACCCTGGTGCCCGACAGCCTACAACAGCTCACTAGCAACCACGGGTGGGACACTATCAAAGATGCCCGATACCTTCAAGACATTGTAGCCGTATTTCAAAAGCAAGGTATCAGAGTCTCTATTTTTATAGACCCCGTGGTGGCCATGGCCGAAGCCGCTTTCGATACCGGCGCCAATAGGGTAGAGCTCTATACCGAGCATTTCGCCACCCATTTCTCCACCGACAAAAATGGCGCCATCCAGGCTTATATAGCAGCCGCCAATGCCGCTAGTGCCAAAGGTTTAGGCATCAATGCCGGGCACGACTTGGACCGCTACAACCTCGGTTTTTTTGCCCAGCACATACCCCAGCTAGCCGAGGTGTCTATAGGCCACGCACTAGTAGCCGACGCGCTATACTATGGCCTCGAAAACACCATTCAGATGTACAAACGCTGCCTGCACACCCTCTAGCAATGGCCAAGAAAAAACAACTCACCTTTGAAGAATTGCTAGACCGCGAGCTAGGGCTAGAAGGCACCGAAAACCGTAAAGCTTTTGAGCAAAAGGCCAAGTTTTATGAGCTTAGCGAAATGATAAAAACAGCCCGCAAAGAAGCAGGGATGACACAGCTGCAACTAGCCCAAAAAATAGGTACCCAAAAAAGCTACATTTCCAAAATAGAGAATGGCAACTGCGACCTACGCTACTCCACACTCCTACGTATCTTCGAAGATGCCTTTGGCAAAACCCTCAACATCTCTGCAGACTAAAAGCCTATTGCCATTCCTTTTCCCTCCACTTATTATTGTACCTTGCAGCCCTTTCTTAAAGCTTCAATAATGAACGATAATAAAACACAAGACTATATAAGCACGGTCATTGAGAATATGCCGCAAGCTTGGCTCAGCCTTACTACACACCGCCTAGACATCTACAACGAGCAATTGGCAAAAACACAATTCCTAGACCAGTTCGATGTTTTATACAACAGCCATAACGCCACTACCGAAGCCTTGAGCGCATTGCCCACTGCTTACGATTATATACGCCTAGGGCACCCCTTGTCTTGCGTGCTAGAGTGGGGCATTGCCAAGGCAAATAAGCTAAACGCAGCCCATATCATCAGCTTCTCTTCGCAGACGGCACCTATCTTGGCTATCTTGCGCAAAAACTTATTGACCAACAAAAAAACCCAAATAAATTACATAGGCGCACTGCCCGCGGCCTTCGATGCGGCTATTTTGCAAAGCGTCTATGGCTACCATTTCTCCCTAAAACAAGTGGCTAGTGCAGCAGCGGTTACAGCCTTCGAGGGCAGCAACATATTCCTTGCGCAGCAAGACGAAATGGGCGCTACAGACCTACACCCCAACATTGATTTTTACATACACCTATACCCACAATTGGGTAGTATTATTATAGCCCACCACAACGATAGCTATATCTCCGAGATACAGCATGTGCGCCGTAGAGAGACTATTGCTATGACACCTGCCAACTCGCTCACTGCCCTCAAGATGCTCGCCAAGCAAGCCTTTGCGCAGCCCAGTAGCGACAGCAGCGCTAGCAAAGCATCTGTGCTTAGCTCTTTAAAACAAATAACCGGCACCCTTGCCAAGCCACTCGTAGCCTCTAGCGGACTGTCTATTCAGTATGCAATAATGATGGGTCTTGTGCACCACGCGCTCCAGGCGCACCCAGGCAAGGCCATCAAATTTATTGTGCCGCCCAACTGCTATGGTGGCACCAACGACCAAGCCCGCCGCGTAGCCGCTTGCATTGCCAATGTGGCCGTTGTAGACCTACTAGTAGATGGCGACAACAATATGGTGCAAAGTATCGATACGGTATTGGCTGATATTGCCCAAGAAGATGCCATCGCCTACATCATAGCCGAGATACCCACCAACCCTCGGGTAGAAGTGCCAGACCTGCAGCAGCTCAAAGCAGTGCTGAGCGCCACACGCCTCACCAGCACGGGCAGCACCGCTGTAGACCCTGTTTTTATCCTAGACCAAACCTTTTGCCCCAACTACCTTTTCCTTGGCGAGGGCGCTATACTCTCCACCGTTCGTGCCATATCTTATGCCAGCGGCTCCAAATTCCCGAGTGGCGGGCAATGCACCGCCGGCTATGTGGTGGGCAACAGCCATACCGATGCACTGATGCACAAAATAGAGCTACACCTTGCCCTTGCCGACAACGAAGCCACCGCGCTGCAATACCAAATACTCGCCAAGCAGCTCCCCTCTATGAATAAGCGCATTGCCGATGCCTACCGCAACACCCGCGAATTTGTAAACTTTATCCACGAGACATTGCCCACAGCCAAAATCAATTTTGTGTCCGAAGCGCTTGCCGCCCAAGGCTTTACGCCCTCCGTGTTCTCGCTAGACCTGCCCACCAAAGGCAATAGCCCCGACGAAAAGGAAAGCTACAAACGCGCTATGAACCACAAGCTCATAGATATGATGATAAGCCAAATACCCAACGAAAGCAAGTACTGCGTGAGCTACGGACAGCTGCACGGCTGCTATTGGACCATCCCCGCCACATCTACCCAAGGCACCACCAAAGAAGGCGACAAAGACTATATAGCCCGCGTAGCCCTCTCTGCCGATATGGACCTAGAGCTGCACAAAAAAGTCTTTGCCAGCTTTGTAGCACAGCTATAAAATAGTAGTTTTTTCTTTTTTTTTGGCCTGCCGCCACCCCTCCATGCAGTAGCTAGCAAAGGATGGCCTAGGGCAGTGTGCCCTTATCTTTTGCCCATATGGGGCAAAGGGATATGCCTGTACAAACCTGTGTTTTTGGTGCCGGCGGGCCTTGCCACTACCCACACCTGCGCGGGTGCCCGCGTCATTTAGCCCTACTACTTGCTGCTATTGTTTTTTGCAAAAAGCCTCTGTGCAGCTTTGCAAAAAAGCTTTGTGGCATAGTGGTGGATATGCAGCAAAAAGTAGCCTAAGAAAAAAGGCACAAAGTGTACTAAAGCCATGGCAGCCAAGGCCTAGCTGGTGCGCCTGCCTACCTGCGGCAGTAGCGGCAAATGTGGCAACTTGTAAGTTTTTTGCAATTTATTTTTTTGTATGGCATAAGTTTGATTGGTTAAAATCAATGGCTTATTCGGGCTGAGAAATGCCAAATTTGGTCTGTGAAATGCCAAATTCGGGCTGTGAAATGTCAAATTCGGTCTGTGAAATGTCAAATTTGGTCTGTGAAATGCCAAATTCGGTCTGAGAAATGTCCTATTCGGGCTGAGAAATGTCCTATTTGGGTGCAACTATGTCACTTTCGGATCGTCAGATGTCACTTTCGGGTCGTCAGATGCCAAATTTGGGTCGTCAGATGTCACTTTCGGGTCGTCAGATGTCACTTTTGGGTGCTTATTTGTGCCCTTGGTGGGAAATTTTGTGTTTTACAGGCGCAGTAATGGCATATATGGCTAAAACAATGCCTATAAGGTATTTTCTTAGATAAGCTTTATAATAGGTGCAAAAGTATTTTACTTTAAATTATTATGAAATGTGAATGGGGAAAGGTAATTTGCGTGGTGAAAGGTATAGGCGCTTAACCTTTATGGCTTCAATCGGTTTTTTGAAACTATATTTGGAAAAAATAATAGCAAATGCTATTGGCATTTATGGCTGGTATAAGGAAGTTATGCCTCATTGTAAAAGAAAACCATCAAGACAAAAATGGAAACAAAAAAGAATTTAAAGACTTGCAAAAATGGACATCAGTTCTTCAAAAGTTCAGACTGCCCGACATGCCCCATTTGTGAAGAAGAACGAAAACCGAAAGACAATTTTCTTTCAGTACTTGGAGCACCAGCAAGACGGGCATTGGAAAATAACGGAATAAGCACCTTGGAACAACTTTCGGAGTATAGTGAAAAAGAAGTGCTAAACTTCCACGGAATGGGGAAAAGCACAATACCTATATTACACAAACTACTTGCAGAAAAAAAGTTTTCATTTAAGTTGCAA
>JADLEN010000139.1 GCA_020846105.1 Chitinophagaceae bacterium
AAATCTTCAAAGCCTTGGACAAACTCGGCCATTATTTTAAATATTTGCCAGCTAGAGTGTGCTTTGGTTTCTGTCCAATCTCTTAGTTTTAAACTATCATTAATACCTTTCATAGTCGTTGTTGTTTTTTAAAATCAATTTCTTTATTGTGAAGCTAGTGCCGGCAATTTCTTTTTAGAAAATAAAAATAAAAGCCCAAAAGTCAAAGCCGCATTTATAATCAAGAGCTCTATTCCAATTTTATAGCCATTAAAAATTGATTTCGAAAGTGATAAAATCGCATTCGAATTGGCTTCGCTGAGGCTTATAGTTTTGAAATACCACTCCGCATTATTTATAAAATCTAAAGAAAAGGTAAGTGCCAAAGCTATGAGACAAAGCCACATTGGAAACTTATTATCGATAATGCGTTTGGTAAGAATACCGAAGGCAAAAAGACCTAATAATGGCCCGTAAGTAAAGCCTGCAACTTTCAACAAAATATCTATTAGTGAGCCGTTATCTACCTGCCTGAAAAAGAAAATACAAAACAAGAAAACGACACTAAAACTAATGTGTACGGCATAGCGGACTTGAGCACGCTTTTGTTCGCTCCAATCTTCGCGACGTTTGAGCCCAATAATATCTATACAAAAAGACGACGTCAATGCAGTGAGGGCACCATCTGCACTTGGAAATAATGCAGACACTAAGCCTATTAAAAATATAACAGTGATAAAAAATGGCAATCCAGAATTAATGGCAACAGTAGGAAACAAGTTGTCTCCAACAGCATCTATACCCTTGGTGCTAGCATATAGTGCTAGTAGGCCACCCAATAATAGAAAAATAAACACCACCACCATCTGTACAAAACCAAATAGTAGCATGTTTTTCTGAGCATCTTTTACATTACTTACACTGATATTTTTCTGCATCATTTCTTGGTCTAGGCCAGTCATTGCAATAGTTATAAAAGCCCCACCAATAATTTGTTTAAGAAAAAAGTTGGGCTTTGCCGCATCGGTGGCAAAAATATGCGTGTAGTTTTTGGCGTCCATAGATGCCCAGACAGTACTAAGATCAAGGCTCATTTCGCTAAGCATATAACCAACACAAATCACCAATGCAAGCAACATAAAGGTTGTTTGCAATGTATCTGTCCATACAATTGTTTTGACACCGCCCCGAAGCGTATACAGCAATATCAGTATCAAGATTAAAATCGAAGTCATCTCAAACGAGATACCTATTTCTTGCAGCACAAAAATTTCCAACACTTTAATTACCAAATATAACCTGAGGGTGGCGCCAAGTGTACGCGAAAGTATAAAAAACAAAGAACCTGTTTTGTAAGCTGTAGTTCCCAGGCGATCATCCAAATAGGTGTAAATAGAGGTTAATTGCATTTTATAATACAATGGCAAAAGCACATATGCCACTACAAAATAACCTATCCAATAACCTATGGCTACCTGAAAATATTCGAAACCTACCTTGCCCACAGTACCTGGCACGGATATAAAAGTCATCCCAGACAAAGAGGTGCCTATCATACCAAAGGAAACAAGCATCCAATTGGACTTGCGATTACCTATAAAAAATGATTCGTTGTTGGAATGTCTTGAAGTATAAAAAGCAATACCAAGTAATAGTGCAAAATAAGCGAGAATAATGGCTACAAGCATTTATAAAATTGAAGAGTAATAAAGGACAAGGATAATAAAAACTTGCAGAAAATTAAAACCCAACCAAAATACCAATTCGATAATCAATACTTCCGGTAAACTGATAATACCCTTGAGGGTCATTCAGCACGTCGAAAAGAATTGTAGTATTGAGCGAAACCCTATCGTTGATAGGCTGGCGAAAACCGATACCTGCAAGTACACTTGGTGATAGCAATCTATCATTGCTCATTTTATTGGTATTGTAATCCCAGGTACCATCCCAAACTTTAAAGCTGTTGTACTCTGCCTCTACGTGCAAATAAAAACTTTCCCATATAAGGTATCGAAGCCACATGCTTCCAGAATAATTATGACTGCTAAAATTGTAAACACTACTGCCAGAAGGTAATGGGGTGGTGAATCGTTGTCTAAAATTTGTAAAGTTGTAGCCAACTCGTACACCTAATATGAAGTTTTTGGCAAGCTTGTAGCCCAGCATTGGCGCCACACCCACATTCACACCTTGGCCAGCACTTAAGCGAAAATCACCACCAACGACTAGCTTATCTACATCAAAACCTCTCGTTTTTTCTTTCTTCTGCGCCACTTTGCGGCCAGTGCTATTGTATATATTCTGGGCAAAAACGGCATTAGAGAAAAAGAATAAGGAAAGGATAAAAAATATTGATTTCATTGATTGAGTTTTTAAAGAAAAATACTGCCTTTACGAAGTTAAACTATTTTTAGTAAGAGCCTTTTCGTTAAGATTTATTTACCAAATTTCTTTTTCAAAGCATGGAGCGCATCTTTGATATCTGTGTTTTGTGGTGCTGCTTGCTTTTGGCTTTGATGAGGCTTGGAGCTATGGTTGTTTTTAAGTGGTGCTTCCTGAGTTTGCTTTATGGATAGTGCAATTCTTTTGCGCGGCACATCCACTTCTGTAACTTTTACAAGTACTTGTTGGTTTAGTTTTAAGAGTTCATTGGGGTCGCTAATATATTTGTGCGCTATCTCAGACACGTGCACTAGTCCATCTTGTTTCACCCCAATATCTACAAATGCACCAAAGCGCGTAAGGTTGGTAACCACACCGGGCACCGTCAAACCTACATACACATCGGCAATACTGTATATTGGTGCAAATTCAAAAGCCTGTACCTCTGCTCTTGGGTCTAGCCCTGGTTTTTTTAGCTCTTTAATAATGTCTTGTACACCCAAAAGACCTAGGTGTTCATTGATATATTTTTGGGGTGCAATTGCTTTTATTAATTGCTCATTACCTATCATTTCCTGCACCGTCACGGCTAGGTCTTTTGCCATTTGTGCTACTACCGCATAAGATTCGGGATGCACAGCACTAGCATCCAATGGCTGTTCGCCATCTTTCACTCTCAGAAAGCCGGCACATTGTTCGTAAGCTTTAGCACCAAGGCGAGGCACTTTGAGCAGTTGTTTTCTATTTTTAAACATACCTACCTCATTTCGAAATTGCACAATATTTTCGGCAATAGAAGGCCCTATACCGCTCACATAACTAAGTAAATGCTTGCTTGCTGTATTCAGGTTTACACCTACAAGATTCACGCAACTTTCTACAGTTTGGTCTAGTTTTTCTTTGAGTCTTGCTTGGTTTACATCGTGTTGGTACTGACCTACACCAATACTTTTTGGGTCTATTTTTACAAGCTCAGCAAG
>JADLEN010000140.1 GCA_020846105.1 Chitinophagaceae bacterium
TTGAAGAATAGGCACTTTTTTTCTATTTTGTAAAAACGCGAAAACTTAATGGATCGTCTGATATTTTTAAAGTAGATGTCAACCTCTTTTAATAGCTAATAAAATCCTTCAAGTTTTTGTTTAATTTTACCCTTTCTTTATCACAATAAAAAAAGCAAGTGGCAAACCTAAAAAGTCCAGTAACTAATTCCGAAAGCATTAAAAAAGTAAGAAGTTTTGATGCGCAGCAACTCCAAAAAGATTACAATGATTTTGGAATAGATGTCCAAAATTATTTTGACGGTGTAAAGACTGTTGATCTTTATGAATGTATTGAGTCTGGCTTGCAATTTTTTAGCCCCAACAATATTGTTGGAGACGGTAAATTTTATGAATCTATCCAACATTTTGATTGGTATTATAAAGATGATAAGTGGGAGTTCGATAAAGGGCTTTCATTGATTAATGGTGGTGAAAAGGTTTTGGAGATAGGCTCTGGTAGAGGGCAGTTCTTGAAATTATTGAAACAAAAGACGGAGCATGCTGAAGGGCTTGAGCTTAACGAATCGGCAATTGAAAAAATAAGAGCCAATGGGTATAAAGTTCACCTGATGAAGATTGATGAATTTGAGCAGCAGCTTCACCAAGATTCTTTATTTGATGTGGTTTGTTCTTTCCAGGTTTATGAGCATATAGATAATATTGGAGAGGTGATTCAATCCTCATTAAATGCACTCAAACAAGGCGGAAGACTTATAATCTCAGTACCAAACAGCGATTGTATTTTTAACGACCCGATTCTGAACCCTTTCAATATGCCACCTCATCATCAAGGTTTGTGGTATCCTAGCACCTTCGAAAAATTACAATCAATCTTCAATATAGAACTTACAGGTGTGTATTTCGAACCATCTTCATTTATCAATAAATTTAGGGCAGCCGCTGTAGATTGTGACATAAAAAAGAGAGAAGGTACCACATCAAGTTTTCAATATTATAATTCATTGATGCGCATTTTTAAAGAGCCACGCCTTCAACGAGGCCGAACGATGATTGCTCAGTTTATCAAAAAATAGCACGATAATTATATGAGCTTTACCCCCCGATTTCCGTGGTTTCCGAATGTAGAAATATTTATAACTCGTAATCATTTGTTGCAACATATCAAATCAAGCATGGCTTTTTTTAAAGGCAAATTGTTAGATGTGGGATGTGGCATAATGCCTTATCGAGATATCATAAAGGCCCAAGCTAAGGTAACAGAATACATTGGGATGGACTTGCAAAATTCAGAGGTATACGGACACGCTAAACCAGATCTTTTTTGGGATGGCTTTAATATTCCGATGGAAAATGAAACAGTAGATAGTATAATGCTTACAGAAGTTTTGGAGCATTGCCCTGAGCCTCAGAAAGTATTGAGGGACATTAATAGGGTTTTAAAAACCGATGGCACGGTTGTTTTCTCTGTTCCGTTTCTATGGTATTTGCATGAGTCTCCTTGGGATTTTTATCGTTATACACCCTTTGCTATTAAGAAAATGTTTGAGGATAATGGTTTTATTTTTGAGAAATTGGAAACCTATGGCAGCAATGATTTAGCCTTCTTACATAGCTATCTTATTTGGCTAAAAAAAAGCGCATTGCCAAAATTTATGCGATTCGCAATTTACCTCTGCACCTTGCCAATTATCCTATTATTTCTTGCTTTTGCTAAGTCCAAAAACAGGAGCAAATTTAGTGATGGTCAAATTTTTATTGGTATAGTGGGCGTTGCAAAAAAAGTAAAATGACAAAATATCAATTATTCACTTACAAACGATATGCCGAGCAGGTATTAATGACCCCCTGTGTATTATTGGGTAGGTTTTTGGCATTATTTAGTTCGCGAAACGATTTTGATATTTATTTCTTTATACCAATTTATGGTTTGGGAGGTGCAGAGTATGTTAATGCCAAGATATTGGACGCATTACCTGATCAGAAAATATTATTGATTTTTACCAAAAAATCGACAGACGAAACCACGATTAAATTTTTTCAGCATCCCAATGTTCAAATTACTGATTGTAGCAAATGGACGGATAATAAATGGATTTACTGGGCAAATTTTATGATGCGCGGCTATTTTGCCACAAAAATAAAAGGGAATAAATGCGCTACCCAAGTCTTTATAGGTCAATGCAATTTTGCTTATAAACTAACGCCTCATTTACCCAAATCTGTTGCGGTTTTAGAGTTGATACATTTGTTCGATGAGCGGTTTTGTAATGTTTGGATGCCATTTGTTTCATTTTTACACAAAAGGATCTGTGTTGCCCAAGCAGAGATTGATAAGATAAATGAATATGCAGACAATGTAGGGATACCCGCTCAGTACAAAAAATTGTTTTCAGAATTGAGGTTGTTTGTCGAAATTCCTGAAGATATTAAGCCCACATATCAAGACAATAAAAGACTGAAAGTATATTATGCTGGTCGTGGTACTGCGCAAAAAAGACTATGGCTTCATTTCGAAATCGCTAAAAAAGTTAAAGAATTATCATTGCCAATTGACTTTTATTATGTTGGCAATTTTCAAGACGAGTTGCCTATTGATATTGAAGAGTATGCAAGCTTTACCCCTTCCTTGGCAATGGGTAGGCAGATGTATGAGTTTATTAAAGACAAAAATATTCTATTACTCACATCCTATTCCGAAGGCTTTCCTATTGCTCTTTTAGAGGCTATGCACTTTGGAATTATTCCAATTGTAACACCTGTTGGTGGTATGCCGACTGCTATTAAGCATATGGAAAATGGGGTGCTGTTGAATAATTTGAATGAAGAGATGGTGGTGCAATCGGCTATAGAAGCATTGCAAATATTAGCCACCGAAAAAGTATTACGTAATAAACTTTCCGAGAATGTACGTGCAACGTTTATCGAGCAGTTTTCTAGAATGCGTTTCGATTTATTTATCCGTCAATTTTTTTCTCTCCCCAATTAAAACGACATCCTCCCCTCTACACTTTTAATGTAGGCGAGCGTTGTCGCTGATATTGTTTTTCGCTGCTCCAACTTGGGTATAGCGATAATTTTTTGCCAACCTTCGATAAAGAGTTTTAGGTTGCATTTCGTTGTCATTAAAAAATGAATAGACCACATTAATGTTGTGGTGTAAAAATATTTTTTGGGCAAATACCGATAAGCAACCTTGCTTTTATTTACCCATAGCATCTGCATCTTTATGGCTAGCGCGGTGCGGCCTTTTGGAGACTCGTTATGTATGATTGCTACAGAGTTGTCATAAGCTATTCGGTAGCCAAGATCTAGTATGCGATAGCTAAGGTCATACTCTTCCATACCATAAAAAAAATCTGTTGGATATACCCCAGCATGGTCGTAAACTTTCTTTAGTATTGCGTGGCCGCAACCAATATAATAGGAGCTTAGGAATTGTGCTTTATCTCGGTATTTTTCTATTTTTTTGTGTGGAAATGCATTGGTTTGCAACGCACCTGTACTACCATAAAATACTTTGAAACAAAATACGCCAATATTATTTTCTTGTGCATATTGGCTTGCAAATAAGCCTTCTATTTTTAGTAGCGCATCAGTTTCTTTGAAGTATGCATCATCGTCTATCGTGATAATTATTGGAGCTTGTGCCAATGCAATACCCATGTTGCGCCCCCGCGCTACGCCTAGGTTTTCGTTGCTTTTGATGTATTGGTAGGGTAGGGCTTGTGTTGCGATATAATTTTTAACTTGTTGGTAGCTTGTACTAGAATCATTGTCGATGATAATGACACTTTCTAATAATTCAGTTGCTGCTTTTTGCTCGCTAATATTTTTCAATAGTATCAATACATCTTCGGGTCGGTTGTAGGTAATAATGACAATAGATATCGCTTTCACTTTGATATTTTGAGGTTTTTCTGTTGGGCAATTTACACAAAAAAACGCCCGAAATTTTCGAGCGTTTTTTTGTGAATGGGAATTCTGTAATTAGTCAGGCTTGTTGCCGTCCAAAAAAGTATTTATTGTGCCAATTGTTGCTTGACTTTTGTCTTCGGCATCATGCTTCATGCCAACCGTGTAACCGCTGTAGAATTTTTCCGAAGAACTAGCAGTATTTTCTAGGTTCTTATCATTCCTAAGATACGCTGGCACATTTTCAATGTCCGTTGCATCTAAAGGTTCGTTGGTTTTTACATTAAAGCTAAGGTTGCGCAATCTTTCGGCTCGTTCTTCTAATTGCCTTTTTTGTTCTTCAAAACGCTCGCGCTCTTCTTGCTCTTGTGGCGATATGATGCGCTCCATTATTGTTGCTTCCATAGGCCTTTGCGTTACGCTAAATGATGCACTTTCGGTAGGTGCTTGTGTGCTAGCAATAGGCGGGTTTGTTTCTTCTTTTTTATCATTTAAGATAGCATGGTTGCGTTCCCAAACGTTTGTCACAATTTTATTCACGACATCTTCCTGTGTGTTTGCATTTTCCTTTATTACAGGCGCAAAAGGGTCAGTAGTTATTGGTGCTTCTGTTGTTACATTGTTTGTAAGCTTGCCACTAGCATCAAGATTGATTACTATTTTATGGTCTTCTACTTTTTGTGCTTGCTTTTTTGCATTTGCTGTTTTGTAATCGAAGCCCGTAGCAATAACGGTTACAGATATTTTGTCTTCTAGTGTAGCGTCATTGCCCATACCTAGTATTACATCACAATCTTCACCTGCTTTCTCTTGCACATAAGCTTGTATTGTTTCGGCCTCATCCATTGTATGTTCATGTTCGCCTTCAGCTGAATTGATGTTGAGTAAAATCCATTTAGCGCCACTGATATCACTATCGTCAAGCAACGGTGAATTTAAAGCATCTTCTACTGCCACATGTGCACGGTTTTCACCACTAGCAGCCGCGCTACCCAATATTGCTCTTCCGCCATTTTTCATTACAGTACATACATCGGCAAAGTCTACGTTTATTTGACCGGTAGTGGTGATAACATCCGTAATACATTTTGCAGCTGTAGCCAATATATCATCAGCCTTTGCAAACGCTTGACGGAAGGGCATGTTGCCACACTGCTGGCGCAATTTATCGTTAGAGATAATGAGGATGGTATCTACGTGTTCTTTCAATTTGTTGATACCTTCATCGGCTTGTGCTTTACGCTTTTTGCCTTCGTAAGAAAACGGTGTTGATACTATACCAACTGTAAGAATATCAAGGTCTTTACAGATTTTGGCAACTACAGGCGCACCGCCTGTACCTGTTCCACCACCCATACCGGCGGTGATAAAAGCCATACGGGTATTAACTTTCAAAATTTTGGTGATGTCGTCAAGACTTTCTTCACTTGCTTGCTTGCCTATTTCAGGGTTGGCACCCGCACCCAAGCCTTGTGTAAGGTGTGGGCCTAGTTGTATTTTGTTAGGTATTGGGCTCAGTTCTAGTGCCTGAGAGTCGGTATTGCAAATCAAGAAATCTACGCCCTCTACACCGAGGTTGTACATGTGATTTACGGCATTGCTACCACCACCACCAACACCAATAACCTTGATGATGGAAGATTGATTTTTTGGGATTTCGAAGTGTATCATACTCTTTAAAATTTAAGGGGGGTTAGTTAAATGTTTATTTTAGTTGTGAATTAGCTTGTAAATAGTTGCTGTTTAATTAATCAAATTTTCGGTCTTCATCATCTTCAA
>JADLEN010000141.1 GCA_020846105.1 Chitinophagaceae bacterium
AAGTGGTGTCGAAAGTGCATTATCCATTTTCATAACAAACTGGCTTGAGCCTGGGTTGCTGTAAACGCCCGGTGTAACAGGGAAGGTGCCACCTAGCGTTTGGCCCATCATGTACACATCATTGTCATTATCTACCTCTATGCCATATACTTGGTCATAATCGCTAGTACCAATGTAAGTAGCACTTTGGATGGCATATGGCCCGTTCGCAATTTTAATAGCAAATCCATCCGCTCTGCCGCCATTATATATTGGGCGATAGCTGCCAGATGTGGTGGGCAGGTTATTACTTTCGGTGCCTCCTGCTACATATAAAGATGTACCTAAATTATTTAGCGCTACAACATAAGCCGCATCATTATTAGTGCCTCCGATATAGGAGCTGAACATTAATGTAGTTAAGTTTGGATTTAGTTTTACAATCACTCCGTCTTGCCCGCCGCCGTTGCTTGCTTGTATAGGGTTCATTGTCGGAAAGTCTGTTGAAAAAGTTGCTGATGCTACATAAATATTTCCTGTGGCATCTATATTTACCTCGCTGCGTGCATCATCTCCATAATTATGTTTAAGCCCTGCTGTAGCACCATACACACTATAATTTGGCGATACATTCACTGCGTCGTCGCCTGTGCCTCCTACAAAGGTAGAGCCTACTAGTGTAGTGCCTGCTGCGTTGAGCTTTGTTACAACTATGTCGGCACTGCCATTATAAGTGCGGTCATAGCCAGAAGTTGTTGTTGGGTAATTTGATGAGTAAGTGCGGCCTGAAATAATAAGGTTATAACTCTTATCCACTATCATACTATGCGGCTGATCATTGTCTGAGCCCCCGATATAAGTAGCATAAATTTTAGTTGTACCCGTACTGTTGATTTTCATTATGCCAATATCGGTTTCCAAACCGCCACCAGTAGTGGCAGAGCCACCTGCAAAAGTGGATTGGAATGCACCCAAGCTAACAGGAAAACCAACGCCACGTACAAAACCACCTGTGTACATATTGCCAAGATCGTCGTAGGTGGCGGTAAAGCCAAAATTATCTGCAGCAGAGCCAGTAAATGTGCTAAAGACCACAGTGGGGTCTATCACTAGCGGATATTGATGATTGTAGCCTTGAGGAAATAAATATTGCACTACATTTTCATCCAAGCTGTACCTGCAGGGCACTTTAACTTTTTGGTCATTAATGTATTGATACGCATAGGGTGCTAGCTCTTTCACCACACCAATGCTAGTCTGTATTTTTAGTTCACCATCCCTACCAATAGATAATTTGTCTACCCCTTCAAACTTCAATTTTATTTGTGCAACATCGGCATTTGCAGCTACCAGGAAGTCGTACTTTAAGTTTCTTGCCTCAGAATAAAAATGTAGGTCAATACCTTTATAAATTTCTTGGTAATCTAATGCAAGTGATGGGTGAATATTACTTTTCCATTTGCTACTATCGTTGCCCAAAAAATAGTTGTAATAATGTTGCTGTAGCTTGTTTTGTACCATTGATGGTTGCAGCGCTTGCTCAAAAGTCATTCGATAAGCGTGGTATTTTAGCACAGGTGGGTTTGCCGTCAAGGCATGCTTATAAGCATCTATTTTGTCCCATACGCCTTGTTCGCCCAAGAGGTAGGTTACAGCATTTTTATGAAAATAAATATCGCCTGTGCCAGACACGCATTTATACTCAAAAGGCGCTGCCCACTGCCCTTTATTGGCAACAAATTCCATATTGCCTGATTGCGCTACACTATTGCCAAAATTCGCAAAACAATTGATAGCGAGTAAGAGAATAACAAGTTTTTTCATGAGGGTATAATATTAATTACTCTTTGTAAATTTAGGAAAAAAAATGCAGCTACCCATGCACCCTATCCTAAAGAAGACAAAAACAAATTGGCAAAAAAAAAGCACACAAAACTGTGTGCTCCTTAAAAAGGTTCAATAATGTTTATTGAGTGCGTTTTTTTATATCATCAACTATTATAAGTTGGTAATAAGAATATGGCTTAGCGCTGCCGCAAGTATCTAATACTTCAGATTCATGATATTTCACTTTCACCAACATTCCATTATGCTGGTAAGCACTTAATAATTGATAGGGTTTTTCTTCACGACCGTCGTCAAAACGCAACAAGAAGCCGCAACCTTCACTTGTTATGTCTCCACTATCTACGACCTCTGCATTAACAAATCCATCGTCAGACTTGTTGCAAGCTAAAACCGATATTGTGAGTAGAAGGGCAATCAGGTGAAAATACTTTTTACGCATTTTATGCTTATTTTATGTTAAATAGTGCGGTAAGGTATAAAAAAAATTCGAAGCAGCGAAGTCTTGCTCTTATTTTTTTTCTTTTGAAGTGAATTTATAACCCACTCCACGTATAGAATGAAAGAAAATAGGGCTTCGGCTATCCTGCTCGAAATGCTTTCTGAACCCTAAAATAAAGTTGTCTATCGTGCGGGTAGTGGGGTATACGTTGTAGCCCCACACTACCTGCAATATATGCTCTCGCGACACCGTTTCGCCATCTCGCTCCACCAAAAGTTTCAACAGGGCCGACTCTTTTTTACTTAACTCGTGCCTATCGCCATTTTTATCAAAACATTCGTGGGCCGCAAAATCTATCTTACCCCCATCAAATTCATATACATCCGCCATTGGGGCGGCCGTCTTCATTCGGATGTTTTTGAGCACTAGCTTTTCTATTCGTAGCAAAAGCTCTTCAAGATTGAAAGGTTTGGTTAGGTAGTCATCGCCACCTTTTTTCAAACCCTCTATCCGCTCTGCGGCACTATTTTTGGCCGATAAAAATAAGATAGGCACCTCCATATTGTGCGTCCTTATTGTTTCGCACACCGTAATACCATCCATTTCGGGCAGCATTATATCCAGCACTATAAGGTCGAAATAAGCAGCTTTGGCCAGCTTGATAGCCTGCAAACCATTAGTGGCTAGTGTCACATCATAGCCCTCAAGTGTCAGGTTCAGCTCTAGCATTTCTCTTATGTTCTCTTCGTCTTCTACTACCAGTATACTGGATTTATATTGCGATATCGCCATATTCAAAAGTTGTTATTTGTTACGGATAAATGCAGCCTCGCAAATGTAACCAAAACCAAAAAATATTTTTCTCTGTTTTCCCTAAAATTTATTTGCAAATGTCTGTATTTAATCTTTACCTTTGCTGCCCATCAAAAAAAGAGTGTTTTGCGGGTGTGGTGAAATTGGTAGACACGCTAGACTTAGGATCTAGTGCTTCGCGGCTTGGGGGTTCGAGTCCCTCCACCCGCACAAAAAAAAGAGATAACGTACTGTTATCTCTTTTTTTTTGGCCCGCCCACGATGGCGCTCATGCACAAGGCTTGCCTGCGCTCGGTGGTGGGCAGCTATTATGTGTGTGGCTCACGCTTTGGCACTTGCTATTATGCGTAGGTTATTGTAGGCACACAACTATTATTATACTTGGTTGTCCTTATGGCTGCAATCAATACCTTTAGGGCATACAATGCTATCAAAATCAATCAACAAATGGAAAACCGAAATGAAATAACCCTGCAATTTTTGAGCGAGCCTACCGACGTCAATTTTGGTGGCAAAGTACACGGCGGAGCTATGATGAAATGGATAGACCAGGCCGCATATGCTTGTGCCTCGCAATGGTGCGAAACG
>JADLEN010000142.1 GCA_020846105.1 Chitinophagaceae bacterium
TAGGTATCTTTCTTGCAACTAGCCAAAAAGCCCAATAGCAGCACCCAAAGCCCCAACCTGCGCGGGATGGCAGCTGTACCCCGCAGCGCAGCGAGGAGTACAAGCAACAGCCCGAGACCCAAAGCCTCACGAAGTAGATGAAAGCCCAACCGCCCAAAGCAAAAAAAACCGCCAAGCAAATGATTTGCTTGGCGGTGTGGGTATTTATTTTTTTGTGTTAGTTTTTATTAGAGATGGCTTCTTGTACTAGTTGTGCTGCTTCGCTGAGCTGCACTGCGCTTTGTACTTTGAGGCCGCTGTTGTCGATAAGCTCTTTGGCTACCTCTGCGTTGGTGCCTTGTAGGCGCACTATGATGGGTATGTTGATGTTGCCCATGTTGTTGTAGGCTTCGATAACGCCTGCTGCTACGCGGTCGCAACGTACGATACCACCAAAGATGTTGATAAGGATGGCTTTTACGTTGGGGTCTTTCATGATGATGCGGAAGCCTGCTTCTACGGTTTGTGCGTTGGCGGTGCCACCTACGTCTAGGAAGTTGGCGGGCTCGCCACCGGCTAGTTTTATCATGTCCATTGTGGCCATTGCTAGTCCTGCACCGTTTACCATACAGCCTACGTTGCCGTCTAGTTTCACATAGTTGAGGTTGTATTCGCCTGCTTCTACTTCGGTAGGGTCTTCTTCAGACTTGTCGCGCATGTCTTTGAGGTCGGGGTGGCGCATAAGTGCGTTGTCGTCTAGGTCCATTTTGCAATCTACGGCTATGATTTTGTCGTCGGCGCTTTTGAATAGAGGGTTGATTTCGATCATAGAAGCGTCTAGGCCTACGTATGCGTTGTATAGGTTGGTAACAAATTTTACCATGTTTTTGAATGCGTCGCCGCTAAGACCAAGGTTGAATGCGATGTTGCGTGCTTGGTAGCCTTGCAAAGACATGTTGGGGGATACCCATTCTTTGTATATTTTGTCGGGGGTGTTGTGTGCTACGTCTTCGATGTCCATACCGCCTTCGGTGCTGTACATGATTACGTTTTGTTTTTTGGTACGGTCTAGTAGTATAGATAGGTAAAATTCTTTGCGCTCGCTAGGGCCATCGTAGTACATGTCTTGGGCTATGAGTATTTTGTTTACTTTTTTGCCAGCTTCGCCAGTTTGGATGGTTACGAGTGTATTGCCTAATATGTTTTTTGCTGCTTTTTCTACGTCTTCTGCACTTTTTACTACTACCACACCGCTTTGTTCGGGCACTTCTATCATACGGCCTTTGCCTCGGCCACCTGCGTGTATCTGTGCTTTCAATACTACAAATTTGCTACCTGTTTCAGAAGCTATTTGGCTATAGGCGTTCAAAGCATCGGTTACGTTTTCTACTGCTATACCTTCTTGTGTGGGTACATTGTAGCGTTTCAATAATTCTTTGGCTTGATATTCGTGTACGTTCATTATTTGAAAAATTTTGTGCGAAGTTAAAAGAATAATTTGTTTGAAATGTTTTTTGTAAAAAAAGTTAGCGGCGGTCAGGCTTGCTATTGTCTTTAGGCTTTTGCTGGCTCTTGGAGGATGTCTATGAACTCTGCTGCGGCTATTTCCATCTTGTTCACAATCTTGTCTATCTGTGCATTGAGGTAGTCGTAAGCCACGTGTGCTAGCAAGCCTATGATAAGCCCTACCGCGGATGTTACCATTTTGGTATAGATACCACCTGCAATACCTTCTAGCGAAAAGCCCTCGTGCTGGATGGTGAAAAACAAGATAATCATACCGGCAATAGTGCCCAAGAAACCAAACATAGGTGCTATGCGGGCAATGGTATTGAGTGCGGTCATGTTTTTTTCTAACTTATATACTTCTAGCTTGCCACTATTTTCCATTGCTTTTTCTATGCTATCTACGGGCTTGCCTATGCGGGTCACGCCTTTTTCTATCATACGGGCTATAGGTGTGTCGGTGTTTTTGCATTGCGACTTGGCACCTTGTAGGTTGCCCGTCATTATCTGCTCACGGATACGGTTTATAAAATTGGGGTCGGGCACGCTAGCCTTGCGGATAGCCATAAACCGCTCCCAGAAAATATACACCATGGCTACTGAGCAAAGTAGTAAAGGTATCATCAATATGCCGCCCTCTTTGAGCAGGGCAAACAAGGAAAGCTTTTCTTTTTCGGGGATGGCCACTTCGGCTATGGCTTGGGCTACGGTATCTACTTGTAGTAATATTGTTTGTAGTATCATTACTTCTTTGAGGTTGTTTTTGTGCTAGTGTTGGCAAATATATTTAATTGGGCTTGCAATACCACCTTTTTTATCGGCAATTGCGCAGTTCTTATCATTAACGCCGCTAGCCTCACTTTATTATAAAGATAAAATTTTTTCTGACACAGCTATTTTATCCCAACTTGGGCTACCTTACAAGTTCAAAACTAAATTTACACTACGATGAAAATATCATTCCACGGTGCCGCCCGAACCGTTACAGGCTCCAAACACCTTATTCACCTAAACAATGGCAAAAAAATACTGCTAGACTGTGGTATGTTTCAGGGCCTAGGCAAAGACACCATCCCGCTAAACAAGCATTTCGGGTTCGAGCCTAGCGAATTGAGCTATGTCATCATATCTCATGCCCATATCGATCATATCGGCCTATTGCCTCGCCTAGTGGCCGAGGGCTTCAAGGGCGATATCTACTGCACCGATGCCACCGAAGACCTTGCCAAAATAATGCTTGCCGACTCTGCCAAGATACAAGAGTCCGATGTTACGCATATCAACAAGCAGCGCCGCCGAGATGGTCGCGAACTCATAGAGCCACTCTACACCTTAGAAGACGCTTACAACGTTTTTCCCCAAATAAAAGTAGTAGCCTACAACCAACCCATACAGATAGACCCAGACGTAGAGCTGCTCTACACCGACTCTGGCCATATCCTTGGCTCGGCCGCCATCAACCTTAAAATTACCGAAGACGGCAGCACCAAGCGCATCACCTTTAGTGGCGACCTTGGCCGATACCGCGACGTTATCCTCCGCTCGCCACAGCCTTTCCCCCAGGCCGATGTAATAATAATGGAAAGCACCTATGGCGATAAACTGCACGAGCATGTAAAACCAATGATAGACGAGTTGTTGGGCTATATTCAAGAAACTTGTATCCAGCAAAAAGGCAAGCTCATCATCCCCGCATTTAGCGTAGGCCGCACCCAAGAGCTGCTCTATGCCCTCAACCGCCTAGAGCTCGAAAACCGCCTGCCAGCCCTCAAATACTATGTAGATAGCCCCCTGTCTATCAAAGCCACCCGCATCATCACCGCCCATCCCGAGTGTTTCAACGCACACGTACAAAAGCTCTTGCGCCAAGACGAGAATGTCTTTGACTTCAAGGGGCTAGAATTTACTGAAACCGCACAAGAATCCATGGCACTCAATGATAGCAGCGAGCCTTGCGTCATCATATCCGCATCGGGCATGGCAGAGGCCGGCCGCGTAAAACACCACATCCTCCATAATATCGAAAACGCCCGCAACACTATACTCATCGTAGGCTATTGCGAGCCCCAATCTTTAGGCGCACGCCTAGCATCGGGCAGCCCAGAAGTCTCCATATTTGGCAAAAAATTTACCGTCAAAGCAGGCGTAGGAAAGATAAATAGTATGAGCGCCCACGGCGACTACGAAGACATGAGCCAATGGCTAGCCTGCCAAGACCCCAAAGAAGTAGCCCAAGTATTCCTTGTACACGGCGAGTACGATGTGCAACAACATTTCCAAGCACGCCTTATCAAAAAAGGCTTCCGCGATGTAATAATACCCGCACAACACCAAGAGATAGGTATAGGGTAAATGATAAGAAGGTTGTCTTACTAAGACAGCCTCTTTATTTTTATTTAATAAAATAGCCTCCACTGAGCACTCCTACTCTGTAAGATATTCCCGAAAATCCAAAAAGCTAAAAAATAACCCTTCGGGATATTCCCGAAGGGTTAAAAATTAGAAAAATTAGGTTTCGGGATATCCCGATGGGCTAAAAAGCAGAAAAACAAGGTTTCGGGATATTCCCGAAGGCTCAAATGGCTAAAAAATGGCTTTCGGGATATTCCCGAAGTCCCCAAAAGCCGAAAAACAGCCCAATAAGCTGTTTATGAAGGCTTAAATGCCTTAAAGTATCGCCCGTAGGCTCATACGCCCCGTGTTCACAATAGGGTCGCTGCCTGCCTTGCGGCCCTCGTACTCTAGAAGCAGCTCTATGCCTTTGCCTAGGCGGCGCTGCCAGTTTAGGTACCACAGTAGGTTGTTGCCCTGGCGCAGCCCGTCTAGCATGGCATAGGCAATAGGCTCGGTGGCTAGGCCGCTATAGGCTATGCGGCTCAGGGTAAATCTTAGTTGTACAATGCCCGCCGAGGATTGAGAATAGCGCCCATCTATCATCACAGATTGGATATTGGCCTCTTGCCCGCCATACTCGGGCGCATTGTTGCGCAGCTCGTAGCGCAGGGTGCTAGTGATGCGCAGTGCCGACTGGCGCATCCATATGAGGGAAGGCTCGGTAGCCCAAAACCGTTGATTATAGCTGTTGCCATCTGTAGTGCCGCTAAGGTTGCTGCGCTGCCCCCAACGGCCACCAAGGTGGGTATTCA
>JADLEN010000143.1 GCA_020846105.1 Chitinophagaceae bacterium
ACCCAATGGCTACAAAATAATAAGCCAAGAAGAATACAAGTCTTGGCATCATTAAGTAGCTATGCCTATGGTAGCAATACTTATCTTAAGGTCGGGAATCTGGGCCAATACTAGTGCACAGGCTTCAATAGTGGCACCCGTTGTTAGTACATCGTCTAATAAAAGCACATGCTTGCCTACCAACTTGCCTGAATCAATGTTTAGCTGAAAAGCATTTCTAAGATTCTCTGATCTTTGCATCCTGCTTTTGGTGGTTTGGCTATCGGTGTTTATTACTCTTTTCACAGCAGTATTTAGTAGTGCGATAGATAGCTGGCTACTGAGTTCTTGTGCTATTATTTCACTTTGGTTAAATCCTCGCTTCGATTGTTTTTTATGGTGCAGTGGTATCGGTATTATATAGTCTATACCTGTTGCCCAATCTGTTTTTTTCAATGCCGATGCAAGTTTTACAGCCATCCATACACCAATAGGTTTGTTGTTGTTGTACTTAAACTGATGAAGCAACGCCTCCACCGTACCGTCTTTTACCAAATAGAATAATGATGTAGCACGTACAAACTGTAGCCTACCCGCAAAGCGCGCCGTGGTTTCGTTTTCGGATATGTGGTGGTAATGCGTGTAGGGCAAGTCTATACTACAAGCCAGGCATAGCACCCGCTCTTGGCTCCAGAGGTTTTGCCTACAGCCTATGCAGCTCTTTGGGTACACAAGTGCTACCAAACCCTCCCACACAGCTATTGCTAATTGCTTCATTATTGCTCTCTGTTCAGCAGCTCATTGGCTAGCAGTGCTAGGTGTTGCTTTCTGTCTTCGGCTACATTCACCTCGTTCAAGTGTTCAAAGGCTTTTTGCGAGTAGTGTGCCACTGCCGCCCTACATTTTATATGCGCACCAGTAGCCTCATACAATTGCAGCATGCCGGGCACTTTTGCAGCGGCATCTTCGCTTGCTAGCCACGCCCATATCTCGGCTAGCTGCTGCTCATTAGCTGCTTGCATGGCTTGTATGTGCAAGTATGTTTTTTTGTTGGCAATAATATCGCCACCCTTTTGCTTACCTAGTTTGTTGCTTGCCCCAAAAGCATCCAGATAATCGTCTTGGAGCTGAAAAGCAATACCCAGATTTTTGCCAAAGGCATAAAGCTTATCACAATCTTCTTCTGGGGCATTGGCCACTAGCGCACCTATTTTCATACTTGCAGCTAGTAGTACAGATGTCTTAAGGCTTATCATTTCTATATACTCCTCGCTGCTCACATCATTGCGCTGCTCAAAATCCATGTCTATCTGTTGGCCATCGCATACCTGTATTGCAGTGGTATTAAACACTTCCAACACCTTTTTAAAATTGATACTAACGTTAGACAGATGCTGATAGGCATATATGCTCATGGCATCGCCACCAAGTATGCCTGCCGTAAGGCCATACTTGGCATGTATAGTTGCATAACCTCTGCGCAATGGCGCCCGGTCCATAATATCATCATGGATAAGGGTAAAATTGTGAAACAGCTCTATGGCTATAGCCGCATGCCAGCTACATTCTTCTATATCGGTAAACAATTCATTGGCCATAAGGCAGGCCGCTGGCCGCACCCGCTTGCCACCTAGCCCTAGCAGATACCTACACGGGTCGTACAGGTTGGCGGGCGCTTGCGGAAAAAGATTTCGTGCTACTATTCGCTCTTCGAATTGCTGAACAAGGCTATTAAAACTGTGCATAAATATTATAGCGGTGTGTTTTCTTATAAAAAAAGGGTCTTTACAAAACTAGTAAGTAAAGACCCTTTATATGGCAATTGTTTGTAAAAAAAATAAATAAATTAAAGACGCTCGATAACAACAGCGCTACCGCCGCCGCCACCATTACAAATACCTGCCGCGCCATACTGTGCATTGTTTTGTTGCAGCACCGTCAGCAGGGTTACGATAATACGCGAGCCGCTGCTACCCAACGGATGCCCTAGCGATACCGCACCACCAAGCACATTTACTTGTTCGTTTTTCAGCTTCATAATATCGCAGTTTACTACACCCACCACACTAAAAGCCTCATTGAGCTCATAAAAACTTATGTCATCCATCTTTAGCCCAGCATTGGCTACCGCCTTGGGTATTGCTAGCGATGGCGATGTGGTAAACCACTCTGGCGCCTGCTCTGCATCCGCAAAGCCCTTGATGCGTGCCAGCGGTTTTATACCCAATGCAGCTGCCTTGTCGGCACTCATTAGTATCAGCGCCGATGCGCCATCATTCATCGTAGATGAGTTGGCGGCCGTCACACTACCATCTTTTACAAAAGCCGATTTCAGCCCAGCTATCTTCTCAAATTTTACATTAAAAGGCTCCTCGTCTCTGCTGAAAATCTTGGGCTCGCCACCACGCTGTGGTATCGATACCGGCACTATCTCATTGTCAAACTTGCCCTCCGTTACCGCCGCTTGGCTGCGTTGGTAGCTTTGTATCGCAAAGGCATCTTGCGCCTCACGACTAATATTTTTTTCGGCAGCACACAGCTCAGCCGCATTGCCCATCGGGTAGTTGTTATACACATCCATCAGGCCATCTTTTACAATACCGTCTATCACCGTCACATTGCCATACTTGTTGCCCCAGCGTTGGTTGGCGTTATAAAAAGGCACATTGCTCATGCTCTCCATACCACCAGCTACCACCACCTCTGCATGGCCCAGCATTATCGCTTGCGCGGCCAGCATCACAGATTTCATACCGCTCGCACACACCTTATTTACCGTAGTGGCTATCACCGCATCTGGCAAGCCCGCAAACTTAGATGCCTGCCTAGCCGGCGCCTGGCCCAGGTTGCCCTGCATCACACAGCCCATTATCACCTCATCTACCTCACTGCCATCTAGGCCCACACGCTCTAGCGCCCCTTTGATAGCTATAGCCCCCAATTGGGTGGCCGAAAAATCTTTCAACGAACCGCCCCAACTACCTACTGGTGTGCGCACGGCCGATACAATTACTACTTCTTTCATTTGTCCTGTTTTATTATTTTTGGGATCATAAAAAATCAGAAGCCGCCCCTTGGCAGCTATCCTTACCGCTGCCAAAGTTAAGGTAAAAGGGCTAAAACCAAAGCCTCCACCACATTCTATGACCAAAAGCAGCTACGCCAGCACCCACTAGCCATACCTATCTACAGCCCGCCAAGGTCTTTGGGCGGTTGGGCTTCTTCTTCCTTCGTTGGGCTTTGGGTCTCGGGCTGTTGCTTGTACTCCTCGCTGCGCTGCGGGGTACAGCTGCCATCCCGCGCAGACTCAGCTTTGGGTGCTGCTATTGGGCTTTGCCCGTCCGAACGGCATATCTTATATGCCAACAATGATTAAAATAATTAGGCCACGCCAAAAAATAAAATAAGTTATCTGCTAATTTTAAAAATAACCCGCCTAAAGACCAAAACTGTGGCAAACATTAATAAAAGTGTGGTAAACATTAATAAAACTGTGGCAAACAAAAATGTTTGCGCTACCTCTGCTCGTGTGTGCGCCACTCAGACTGCTGTTTGCGCTACTGTAGGTACTGTTTGCCCCTTTTAGTCCACTGTTGGCAGCACTTGCTGCGCTGTTGGCGCTGCTACGGGTACTGTTGGCGCCACTTCGGGTAGTGTTTGCGATGCTTCGGGTAGTGTTTGCCATAGTTTGGCTGCTGCGCAAGCTATTTTTATACGCCAGAGGTGGTGGGGCGTTACACATTCCCCTCCTTGGAGGGGTTAGGGGTGGGTTTCGGGCGTTGCCTTTGGGTGTGCTGCGGTGTTTTTCTTTGTCACTTTTTTTGCTTCGCCAAAAAAAAGTAACCAAAAAAAGGCGACAGGAAAACAAACACTCCGCAGTTTTCCTGATGCTCTGCTGCCAGCGATGGCAGTGAGGGTGTGGTGGTGTATGGTTTTTTTCTTTTGGTGTGCTGTGTGGCGTTTTTTCTTTTGGG
>JADLEN010000144.1 GCA_020846105.1 Chitinophagaceae bacterium
ACTATTGCGTGCTATCTTTGGAGACAAAGCCGGTGATGCAAAAGATGCTTCGCTTAAAGCACCATCTGGTATCGAAGGAACAGTTATTCATAAACAACTTTTCCAACGTGCCAAAAAAGACAAAAAAGACAAATTAAAAGACAAATCGCAGCTTGAAAAAATCGAGAAAATTCACGATACATTCTTGTCTGATTTGAAATCGCTTTTGATGGACAAATTGATGACTTTGGTTAAAGACAAAGCATCAATGGGTATTACCAACAACTTTGGCGAAATGCTTTTGAGTAAAGGCGGTAAGTTTAACCCTAAAATGTTGGCAACTATAGACTATGCGAATGTGAATCCGCTAGGCTGGACAGGCGATAAAGACATTGATGAGTCTATAAACCAACTATTGCACAACTACAATATCAAGTACAACGAAGAACTAGGACGTTACAAGCGCGAAAAATTCAATCTTTCTATTGGTGATGAATTACCAGCAGGAGTATTGAAATTGGCTAAAGTATACCTTGCTTCTAAGCGTAAATTGAAAGTAGGAGATAAAATGGCGGGTCGTCATGGTAACAAAGGTATTGTAGCCCGTATTGTACGTGCCGAGGATATGCCTTTCCTTGAAGATGGTACACCGGTTGATATCGTGTTGAACCCATTGGGCGTACCATCGCGTATGAACCTTGGACAGATTTATGAAACAATACTTGGTTGGACTGGTGAGAAATTAGGTTTGCGTTTTGCAACACCTATCTTCGACGGTGCTTCTATCCCAGAGATTGAGGAATTGGTTACAGAATCGGGTATCCCCGAGTTTGGTCATACCTACCTTTACGATGGTGAAACAGGAGAGCGTTTCCACCAAAAAGCAACCGTTGGTATCATATACATCATCAAGCTACACCATATGGTAGATGATAAGATGCACGCACGTTCTATCGGTCCATACTCATTGATCACACAACAACCATTGGGTGGTAAAGCTCAGTTTGGTGGTCAGCGTTTTGGAGAGATGGAGGTTTGGGCACTTGAGGCTTATGGTGCTGCTAATATTTTACAAGAGTTATTGACATTGAAGTCTGATGATATATCGGGCCGTGCCAAAACTTACGAGTCTATCGTTAAAGGTGATAATGTGCCAAAAGCAGGTATCCCAGAATCATTTAACGTATTGATAAATGAGTTACGTGGTCTAGGTCTTGAGTTGAAATTTGAATAAATGAAATTGAAATAGGGAAAGACAAGCTCATTGTCTTTCCCACAATTTTGTTACTATAGCGATGAAGGTTACGGGATTTACATTTATTAGGAATGCTATCAAATTCGACTATCCAATAGTTGAAGCCATTAAGTCCATATTGCCTATTTGCGACAATTTTGTTGTAGCTGTAGGCAATTCTCAGGATGAAACGCTGGCCTTGATAAAAAGTATTGCTCCCGACAAAATCAAAATTGTAGAAACAGTTTGGGATGACAGCCTCCGCGAAGGTGGAAGGGTGCTTGCAGAAGAAACAGACAAGGCTTTGGCTGCAGTAGATGAAGACAGCGATTGGTGCTTTTATATTCAAGGAGATGAAGTAGTGCATGAGCAATACCTCCCTACCATAAAAGCCGCAATGGCAAAGTGGAATGATGATGAAGCAGTGGACGGTTTATTGTTAAAATATCTTCATTTCTACGGTTCTTACGATTACGTTGGCGTATCCATAGCTTGGTACAATCACGAAATAAGAGTCGTCAAGAATAATCGAAAGGTGTACTCCTACAAAGACGCTCAAGGCTTTCGGAAAAACAAAGACGAAAAGCTAACTGTAGTACCGATTGATGCTTTTGTTTATCATTATGGTTGGGTAAAAGAACCTACAGCAATGCAAAGAAAGCAAGAGACCTTTAACAAGCTGTGGCACGATGATGAATGGATGAGTAAAAATGTAAGAAGCGCAGAGCAATTCGACTATTCGAGCAATGTAAACGCACTCGAAAAATTTGGAGGCACACACCCTGCAGTGATGAAAGAAAGAATAGCAAATAAGAACTGGCAGTTTGATTATGATATTTCGTTCAACAAATTACCTTTCAAACTGCGATTGAAGAATTTTGTACAAAGTAAAATAGGCTACAACCTGAGTTACGAAAATTATATCATAAAGAAATAATACTTCGTTTTCAGGTCTTTAAGAAAATTTAAAAACACACGCTCAACAATATGGCAATCAAAAAAGAAAATCGTCCAAAACCAGGCTTTGGTAAAATTACCATCAGCTTGGCATCTCCCGATGCGATACTCGACCGTTCTTATGGCGAAGTATTGAAACCCGAAACGATTAACTATCGTACTTACAAACCCGAACGCGATGGTTTGTTTTGCGAAAAAATATTTGGCCCAGTAAAGGATTACGAATGTTATTGCGGCAAGTACAAGCGTATTCGCTACAAAGGCATTGTTTGCGACCGCTGTGGTGTAGAAGTAACAGAAAAGAAAGTACGTCGTGAGCGTATGGGTCACCTTAAGTTGGTGGTACCTGTAGTGCATATTTGGTACTTCAAATCTTTGCCCAATAAGATTGGATATTTGTTGGGCTGCTCTTCCAAAAAAATGGAAAGCATCGTGTATTACGAGCGTTATGTAGTAGTACAAGCTGGTGAGGCCGAAGACCTTATCCGTCAAAAATTGAACCTTAAAGATTCTGAACCCGTTCACCAACAACTGTTGAGCGAAGATGAATACATTGAGATTCAAGAAGCAATTTCTAAAGACAATCATTACCTACCAGACGAAGACCCTAACAAGTTTATAGCCAAAATGGGTGCCGAGGCTGTACATGATTTACTCTCTCGTATCGACCTTGATTCTTTGAGCTACGAGTTGCGTAATGCTGCCGCCAACGAAACTTCGCAACAGCGCAAGCAAGAAGCTTTGAAACGACTAAGCGTTGTAGAAGCTTTCCGCGAAGCAAATACAAGAGTAGAAAATAAATTAGAGTGGATGGTAATGCAGTATTTGCCTATCATACCACCAGAGTTGCGCCCACTTGTTCCTTTGGATGGTGGCCGTTTTGCCTCTTCTGATTTGAACGACCTTTATCGTCGTGTTATTATCCGTAACAACCGTCTTAAGCGTCTGTTAGAAATTAAAGCACCAGAAGTAATCTTGCGTAATGAAAAACGTATGCTTCAAGAAGCGGTCGATTCATTATTTGACAATAGCCGTAAATCTAACGCTGTAAAAGCAGAAGGTGGTCGTGCGCTTAAATCACTTTCAGATGTGCTGAAAGGTAAGCAAGGTCGTTTCCGTCAAAACCTTTTGGGTAAACGTGTGGATTATTCCGGACGTTCGGTAATTGTGGTAGGTCCAGAAATGAAACTACACGAGTGCGGTATCCCTAAAGATATGGCAGCAGAGCTATTCAAGCCACATATCATCCGCAAACTTATAGAGCGCGGTATCGTAAAAACAGTAAAAAGTGCTAAGAAATTAGTAGAGCGCAAAGAAGCCGTAGTTTGGGATATCTTGGAAAATGTCTTGAAAGGACACCCAATAATGCTAAACCGTGCCCCAACGCTGCATAGATTATCTATCCAGGCTTTCCAACCAAAACTTATTGAAGGAAAAGCAATACAGCTGCATCCATTGGTTTGTTCGGCGTTCAATGCCGATTTCGATGGTGACCAAATGGCCGTTCACGTTCCATTGAGCCACGCTGCAATTCTAGAGGCGCAACTTTTAATGTTGGCTTCGCACAATATCCTTAACCCGCAAAATGGTACACCTATCACCCTGCCTTCTCAGGACATGGTATTGGGCTTGTATTACCTTACCAAAGGCAAAAAAACTACCGAAACCGAGCTTGTAAAAGGCGAGGGTATGACCTTCTATTCTGCAGAAGAAGTAGTAATAGCCAATAACGAAGGCCGTGCAGATTTGCACGCCTGGATGAAAGTGCGTGCAGAGGTGCGTCAAAATGACGGTAGCCTTAAAAGACAATTGGTAGAAACAACTGTTGGTCGTGTATTGTTCAACCAATTTGTACCCAAAACCAATGGTTTTGTAAACGCACTCCTTACCAAGAAATCTTTAAGAGAAATCATTGGTGATATCCTTAAGAATACCAATATCCCACAAACAGTTGCCTTCCTAGACGATATCAAAACACTTGGTTTCCGTACAGCATTCCGTGGCGGACTATCGTTCAACATCCGCGACCTTACCGTTCCCGAAATCAAAGAAGAATTGGTAAACAAAGCACACATAGATGTAGACGATGTTTGGGACAACTACAACATGGGGCTTATTACCAACAATGAGCGTTACAACCAAATCATTGATATCTGGAGCCGTGTAGATACACGCGTTACCGAAACATTGATTACCGAGATGGCCACCGACAAGCAAGGTTTCAACTCGGTATACATGATGCTAGACTCTGGAGCACGTGGTAGCAAGCAACAGGTAAAACAGCTTGCTGGCTTACGTGGTTTGATGGCAAAACCGCGTCGTTCGGGTTCATCTGGTTCAGAGATTATCGAGAATCCGATCCTTTCAAACTTCAAAGTAGGTCTATCAGTATTAGATTACTTTATATCTACCCATGGTGCGCGTAAAGGTCTTGCAGATACCGCCCTTAAAACAGCCGATGCGGGTTACCTTACCCGTCGTCTGGTAGATGTGGCCCAAGACGTTGTTATCAACGATGTAGATTGTGGCACCCTTCGTGGTATCGCTACATCGGCACTCAAAGACAACGAAGAAGTTATCGAGTCTTTATACGACCGTATCCTTGGCCGTACATCCCTACACGATGTCATAGACCCATTGACCAACGAAATAATAGTAGAAGCTGGCGGCGAAATCAATGAAGACGTTGCAAAAGCTATCGAAAATACAGCAATAGACGACGTAGAAATACGCTCTGTACTTACCTGCGAAGCCAAAAAAGGGGTGTGTACCAAATGCTATGGCAAAAACCTAGCTACCGGATACACCGCACAAAAAGGCGACGCCGTAGGTATCATTGCCGCACAAAGTATTGGTGAGCCAGGTACACAGCTTACACTACGTACCTTCCACGTAGGTGGTGTGGCTAGTAGCTCTGCCACAGACTCTCAATTGCTAGCACGCTTTGACGGTACCGCACAGTTCGATGGCCTACGTACCACTACCTACAAAAACGACGAAGGCGAAGACACCGTTATCGTTATCGGCCGTACAGGTGAGCTTAGAATCATAGACGTTTCCAACGATCGCTTGCTCAACACCCACAACATCCCTTACGGTTCTATCCTAATGATCAAAAACGGTCAGAAAATAGTAAAAGGACAGCCCATCTGCTCTTGGGATCCGTTTAACGCCGTTATCATCTCAGAAGTTACAGGTACCATCCGTTTCGAAGGCATCCTAGAAGGTATCACCTTCCGCGAAGAGTCCGACGAGCAAACAGGTCACCGCGAGAAAGTAGTAATAGAAACAAAAGACAAAACCAAAATACCAGCCATACTTGTAGACGGTAAAGAAGACAAAGCATACAACCTACCCGTAGGCTCGCACATTATCGTCAGCGAAGGAGACAAAGTCTTTAACGGACAAGTAATAGCAAAAATACCACGTGTGATGGGCCGTAGCCGAGATATCACAGGGGGTCTGCCACGCGTTACCGAGCTTTTCGAAGCACGTAACCCTAGCAACCCTGCCGTAGTAGCAGAGATAGACGGCGTAGTAGCCTTCGGCAACATCAAACGTGGTAACCGCGAGATGACCGTAGAATCAAAAGACGGAATGGTGAAAAAATACCTCGTACCACTATCCCGCCAAATCACCGTACAAGACGGCGACTTTATCAAAGCCGGTAACTCCCTCTCAGACGGTGCCACCACACCTAGCGACATCCTCAACATCAAAGGCCCATTTGCCGTACAAGAATACCTAGTAAACGAAATACAAGAAGTATATCGCCTACAAGGTGTGAAAATAAACGACAAACACGTCGAAGTGATCGTACGCCAAATGATGCGCAAAGTAACCATCGTAGACCCAGGAGACACCAAATTCCTCGAAAACGATACAGAAGACAAGTTCGACTTTATGAACGAAAACGACTGGATCTTTGACAAAAAAGTAATCACCGAAAACGGAGGCTCCGAAGTACTACACCCAGGACAGATAGCCACCATCCGCGAAATACGTGAAGAAAACTCAGCACTACGCCGCGCAGACAAAGCCCTCGTAGAATACCGCGACGCCGAGCCAGCCACCTCTATGCCACTACTGCTAGGTATCACCAAAGCATCACTAGGCACACGCAGTTGGATCTCAGCCGCATCCTTCCAAGAGACCACCAAAGTACTATCTACCGCCGCCATCAACGGCAAGTCCGATACACTACAAGGCCTCAAAGAAAACGTAATCACCGGCAACCTAATACCAGCAGGTACCGGCAACCGCGACTTCGACGACATCATCGTAGGCTCCAAAGACGAGTACGAATTGCTCATGAGCAACAAAGACATCCTCGAGTTCGACGACGAAGAATAAAACACACACACACAATCCCTTACAAAACAATAACGCGCCCCAACACATCGGGCGCGTTATTTTTTTGGGCGTGCCGCCGATGCTTCGCTCGGCGTCGGGCTGGCACTCCTATCTTTTGCCTGAAAAAGGCAAAAGGATATCCGCTTCATCCCTCACGCTACGCGTTGGCTACCCTTCGCGTTGGCTACCCTTCGCGCAAAACCGCTAAGCAGAAATTCGCAACAACACTCCTCCAAACTCCTCCACACTCCTCCACTCGCGAAATTCCCCTCCAGAGTTTATACTGAGCGAAGCCGAAGTAGAGGGGTGCCCAAAGGGCGGGGTGGTTGACGAACGAGGTGCCCGACAAACGAGGTGCCCGACGAACGAGGTGCCCGACGAACGGGGTGCCCGACGAACGGGGTATCCGACGAACGAGGTATCCGACGAACGAGCTGCCCGAAGGGCGGAGTGCTTTGAAAACAACAGCCCCAGCCATCCCCACAACAAATTATCCCCCAAAACTTTGCACAAATACCAAACATCCTTACATTTATCATACCAAATGCGCGGCATAGCCCTTAAATAGTCATCATACAAAGGCAAAACCCACAGATTTGAAGCGCTGTAAAAAGAGGCTGAAAGCTTGTCGTAGGGGTGCGGGGAGCTTTCGTACCAAGGCTGAAAGCTTGTCGTTGGGGTGCAGGGAGCTTTCGTACCAAGGCTGAAAGCTTGTCGTAGTGGTGCAGGGAGCTTTCGTACCAAGGCTGAAAGCTTGTCGTAGGGGTGCGGGGAGCTTTCGTACCAAGGCTGAAAGCTTGTCGCAGGGGTGCGGGGAGCTTTCGTACCAAGGCTGAAAGCTTGTCGCAGGGGTGCAGGGAGCTTTCGTACCAATAATACAACATTAAAACGTTCAGAAACAAACAAAACATAGCTATTATGAAGTTCAAAGGCATCAAATTAGACCGTCTGCGTGTTGGCGAGTACGTACAATTTGCAACATCGGTGATAAAACTACTACAACAAAACGACCCTGCCGCCCTCGGCATAGTGCCGCAGCTAGCAGCCTTCCAGAGCATTAGCGACCTTATCGAAAACCTTTACGGCACCTACCACGGCAGCCGCATCACCCCACAGATACACACGCTAGACCAGCGGCGCGGGCGCGCTATCAGCGGCATACGGCTATACCTCGGCGGCCTAGTATACCACTACGACCCTGCTATAAGCGCCGCCGCCCATACCTTGGTGCGCAACATGAAACTGCACGGTGCAGGCATAGCCCGCCAAAACTATATGGCCGAGACCGCCAATATTAGCCATATTATAGACCACTGGGCAAGCAATGCCAAGCTAGCCGCCGCCGTGGCTACACTACAGCTAGCACCATGGCTGGCCGAGCTGCAAGCGGCCAACGATGCTTTTCATACCCAATATATGCTGCGCACCGTAGAAAACGCTGCCGCTAGCCCCACCAATATCAAAGAGCAGCGGGTACTGTCCGAAAAGCTGTATTATACCCTGCGCAATGCCCTAGGCGCCCTAGCCTTGGTGCACAACTATGCCCAGCCTTGGGGCAATGCCGTAAACGACCTCAATGCGCTGATAGGCCAATACAAAACCCTGCTATCGTCTAGGGCCCATGAGCCCATGCCGCAAGACGAGGACATGGCTGAGGAGCTGTAGTATTCAATGTACACAATATTCAATAAGCACAATATTCAATAAGCACAATAATCATTAAGCACAATATTCATTAAGCACAATATTCATTAAGCACAATATTCATTAAGCACAATAATCATTAAGCACAATATTCAATAAGCACAACCAATCCACATGCGAAATTCCCCTCCTTTGGAGGGGTGCCCAAAGGGCGGGGTGGTTTAATGTGCCCAAAGGGCGGGGTGGTTTAATGCGCCCAAAGGGCGGGGTGGTTTAATGCGCCCAAAGGGCAGTAATAATAAAAACACAAAACAATGTTCCTTATCAATGGAAAGCTAATAGTGCTAAACCCAATCTTGAATCTGCCATACAATCCCAAATTAAAGGTGAGGGCTAAAGAGCATAGACGGTCCGAAAATTTGCCCGAAGTGTTTTTTTGGATGAGGGTAAATAAGAAGCAGTTTCATGGGATTGATTTTGATAGGCAAAGGGTGATAGGAAATTATATTGTGGACTTTTATGTCAAGAAGCTGGGCTTGGTGATAGAGATAGATGGTAGTAGCCACGACTATAAGGAAGAATACGATGCACAAAGGGAGGGATTTCTTGTTTCTTTGGGGCTAAAGGTATACCGGATAAAGGTGAAAGATGTGATGCTACGAATGGCAGATGTGATTGTGGGTTTGGAAAATTATATAATAGCTGAGTATAGTGCTGATGGCTGCTCGGGAGGGCCAATTGTCTTCTAATACAAGTATGCTTCGTTGGTTGTTGTTCCGTTTTTAGCACTCGCTACAAACCACCCCGCCCTTTGGAAACCACCCCGCCCTTTGGGCACCCCTCCAAAGGAGGGGAATTTCGCATGTGGTGTGGTTGTGGATTAGGTTGCGCTTGTGTTGGGAATTTCGCATGTGGTGTGGTTGTGGATTAGGTTGCGCTTGTGTTGGGAATTTTGCATGTGGTGTGGTTGTGTATTAGGTTGCGCTTGTGTTAGGAATTTCGCATGTGGTGTGGTTGTGGATTTGGTTGCGCTTGTGTTGGGAACTTTGCATGTGGTGTGGTTGTGGATTAGGTTGCGCTTGTGTTGGGAACTTTGCATGTGGTGTGGTGCTGCGCTTGTGGCCACGCGAAAAGAAAAGCTTAATAGCAAATAAAAAGCTGAGTCTGCGCCAGATAGTAGCGGATATCCTCTGCCCCCTTTTTTTTCGGGGGCAGAGATAGGAGCGGATAGCTGGAGACCCAAAGCTTCACGAAGGTGATAATAGCTGCATCGCCCAAAGAAGTAAATGGGGCTTGTGTAACGGAGGTCACACAATAGGGCATTGGGCTGTGCTACCTTTGGGGCTATGGCAGTAATAGTAATGACGGTGGTGGTGCTACACTTGGTGCTGGGCTTTGGCTGGCTGGTGTACAAGCTAGAATTCGAAAAGAAAAAGAAGAAATAGTAGCTTACTTTGTGGCGCTAATAGAATAAAATAGAGGCTATGAAATATATAATACTCTGTGCCAGCATGTTGCTGCACGCTATGCTGGGCTATGCCCAAAGTGCCGATGTGCCGCAAGCTCATGGCTATAAAATGGTGAACGGTATGGCGGTGGCCAATACGGTAGGCTTGGGCTATGGGGCGGGCTTGGAGTATGTTTTTAATAAAAGCAAAAACTTGTCGGCAGTGCTACCGCTTTATGTGGTTTTTGGGCGTGTGCTTGATAGCCGTGGACAGGCTAGCCATGTGAATGCTGCAATGTATTTTGTATCGCCAGGCATTAGGTATTACCCAGGTAAGAAAAAACAAGATGGACACTATGCCATAGGTGCCAACCTAGCTATAGGCAATGGACTGGGGGGCAATAATGGGCTGAGCGCAGTGAGCACTGTGAAAGATGGTGTGCCATTGCAAAGCAGGAGTGTAGTGGCTGCTACGGTAAGCAATACGGTACAGGTGCATTATGCCCGTCATTGGCGCTCGCAAATAGAGCTGCAATTGGGGGCGGTAGCAGATAATGGTATTAATTCTGAAAGTTTTTTTGCCCAATTTTCTTTTTCGTTTGGGTACCGTTGGTAGCTTGGCGGCCGGCCCTTACTCGAACACGTAATACATACCCGCAAACACGATGATGATGGCGAGGCTGGTGAGCCCGTATAGGCTAAGGCCTAGGGGCAAGATGTGCAAGATGGTGAGCATGCAGCTAAGGAAGCCTACAAAGGCGCCGATGGCCATGAGCACAAAGCCTGTAAATTGGCGCTTGGCGTTGCGGAGTTTTTTGTATTCGCGTAGGAGCAGCGCGGTAGATACCTCGTCGTGGCCTTGGGCTTGGAGGGTGGCTGCTACTTGGTCTGGGCTGTGGCCTTTTTGTAGGGCTGTTACTAATATACTTTGGGGTGCTGCTGCCATATATTGCTAGTTGTGGGGTGGCGGTATGTGTGGCAAAATAGGGATATTGTAGGATATGGACAAGCCTAAGGTGGCTGCGGCGTTTATACCCAATTCATAAGTTTGTATAGTTCTATCACTTTTTCGGAGGATAGGGATACCTCGTGATGGTCGGCGATGCGTAGGTAG
The DNA here is from genome assembly GCA_020846105.1 of Chitinophagaceae bacterium. Classification (GTDB taxonomy): domain Bacteria; phylum Bacteroidota; class Bacteroidia; order Chitinophagales; family Chitinophagaceae; genus Rurimicrobium. The sequence continues at coordinate 10,729 of JADLEN010000144.1, forward strand.
CCACCGTCGCTCTTGATATGCTCGGACAGGTGTTTGAGGTTGATGATGTAGGACTTGTGGCAGCGAAAAAAGCTGGGGTTGTCTTTGAGTATTTCTTCGTATCGCTTGAGGCCTTTGCTGGCGGTAATGGTTTTGCCGTTGGCAAGCATGAGCTCGGTATAGGCTCCTTCGGCTTTCAGAAAAAGTATTTGGTCGGTCTCGATAAACTTGACAGAGTTGATGGTGTGCACGGCTAGCTTGGAGCAGCCTACGTTGTTGAGGTTGTCTTTGAGTACTTGGTAGTTTTTCTTTTGGCTATGGCGTAGGTGGCGCTCTAGGGCTTGCTCTAGCTCGGCGGGCTCTATGGGCTTGAGCAGGTAGTCTATGGCCGATAGCTTGAAGGCTTGTAGGGCATATTGGTTGTAGGCGGTGGTAAAGATGATAGAGAAGTCTATCTCTTGCTCGTCGAAAAAGTCGAGCAGCTCGAGGCCGCTGTATCCTGGCATTTCGATGTCGAGGAATACGATGTTGGGCTTGTGCTTGCGTATGGCTTTGATGCCAGAGGGTAGGTCTGGGCAAAGGTCTAATACTTGTATATCGGGGCAATACTCGGCTAGCATACCAGCTAGTAGGGTGCGTGCCATTTTTTCGTCGTCGATGATGATTGCTGTGCGTGGTTGCATGAGAGTGTGTTTCTTTAGTTTTCTATTGGTATTAATATTTGTACTTGTGTGCCTTTGGGCTGTTGGTTATCGTCGGTCTTGTCGGTGATGGTTATGAGTACTTTGTTGGTCTTGTTGTGGTTGAGTATTTGTAGGCGTTGCTCGTTGGCACGGGTAGAGAAGGAGTTGTGTTGTTCTTTTTTCAGCTTCTTCATTTCTTCGGATTTGGCACGGCCTATGCCATTATCGTCGATAATAACTTTGAGGTATTTGCCATCTTTGCTGATGTGAATAGACAAGAATTTGTGGCCCTTGCGGTGCAGTAGCCCATGCTTGATGGCGTTTTCGGCATAGGGCTGTATGAGCATGGAGGGTATTTTTATCAGCTCTTCGTCTAGCTCATGGTCGGTTTTGATTTCGAAAAAGAAGTCGTCGTCGAAGCGCATTTTTTCGAGCTCTAGGTATAGGGTGAGTGCTTGTATCTCCTCGCTCAGGGCTATGGTTTCTTGCTCAGACATTTCGAGAATCATACGGGTGAGCTTGGAAAACTTGCCAAGGTAAAGGCTAGCATTGCGCTTGTCGTTGGTAAAGATGTAGGCTTGTATGGTGTTGAGTGCGTTGTAAAAGAAGTGGGGGTTCATCTGCGCCTTGATAGATGTGAGGATGGATTTGCCGAGCGTTTGCTCTAATGCTACTTTTTCGCGCAGTAGTATTATCTGTTTAGACAGTAGGGATATTTGCCAATTGTAATAGGCATAGGCAAAAATGACAATGATAGAAACGCAGAGCATAATAAACCACCACTTGTACCAAAAAGGCGCGTCGATAGTGAAGGTGACGTGCTGCGGAAGTACCTTGTTGCCCACCTTGAAAGAAATGTCGTAAGTGCCACTAGCCAAGGAGCGGAAGGGTAGGCTACGGCTGTCTGTGGGTAGTTTTTTCCAAACACCATTGTTGATACTGTAATAGGCGGTGGCGGCTAGTGCGCTGCCAAAATCTAGTATGGAATAGCGGATGGTAATATCGTTTTGTTTGTAACCGAATGTGGCGTTTTGAAAATTGGTTTGGTCTTTACCATTTACTTCAAAATTGTTGATGGTAAAGCGGGTTTGGCTGCCTTTGTTGTCTATGAAATTGGTATTGTAAGCTATCAGCCCTTTGTTGCTCAGTAGTAGCAGTGTGCTGTCTTGCAGCAGCAGGTCGTTGACGTTGGCAGGTGTTAGGTTGATATTGAGTAGCTGTGCTTTAGCGTGCAGCAAGGATACTTGGTAGATGAATTTGCTGGTCATCAATACTAGGTTTTCGCCAAATTGCCGCGCATATTTTATGTCTTGTGCGTCTATACCCAAGCTGTTGTTTAGCAAGACAAGCTCATTGTTGTTTTTTATTTCGTAAAGATTGCCTTTGGTGTTGAGTGCAAAAATCCTATGGTGGATGATAAATATTCTGGACGCATAAAAGGGCAAATTTTGAAACAACAAGGTGCTAGTGCCTGTGGGGCTGATGCAAAAAAAACCTTGGCTAGTAGCGGCGTAGATGATGTTGTTGGTGGTGTCGTAAGCAATAGCTCTACCGCGGCCTTGTATGCCCTGAATTTGTCTTTCTTTACACGCTTTGTTTTCTATAAATGATAAGTTGTATAGCGAATCCCAAGGGGAATGAAAGGTAGGGTCAAAGTCATTTCTTTTTCGTAGCGCGCAATGTCCGTTGGCTACAAAGGCATAATAATTCTGGTCGAGGGGCACTATTTCTTTTACCGCATTATTTGTAATTTGAAGGTTGTTAAAGTTGAGTTTTGGAACAAAGTTGGTGCCACTAGCCGAAAAGAAAACATCATCATTTTGAGGGTTGGTATATAGGTAGTAAAGGTCGGACTGTTGGGTATTGAGCCTTGGTAAGGGGCGAAACGTGCCGTTTTTATTGAAAATGGTGAATTGGCAATTCCTGTTGCCAATTAAAAAACCTTGCGAAGTATTAGCAATTTTGGTTGGCAAAAAATCGCCCATTGAATAAAATTGATGCTGCAGGCTAGGCATCAAAAACACCCCTTCGTTGGTGGTGGAAAACCAATAATTCTTTTGCCGGTCTAGTATCATCCCCGATACACTCTTGCCTTGAAGATACAATGTGGGTTTAGCGTTGGGCTTATTGAGGGTGTACACATAAGAGCCTTGGGTGCTGTGTACCCAAAATTTACCGTCTATAAAATCGCAACCTTGTATTTGTTTGGGCTCTGGAATATCTAGGTGTTGCAGTGTTTTTAAAGCCCTATCATAATAATACATTTTGCCATCTGCATTGTCGCGGGCAAGTAGCATCACATACGCCTGGCTGGTAAATAACAATTTGTAATTGCTATTGTTGGCAAAAGTGATTGGTAATGATTTTAAATTAAGGCCACTATCCAATTGCCAAAGCCTATTGTCTTTAAGAAAATAAAAGTCATTGGCTACACTTGCTGTTGCCAATAAAAAATTACCAGCTTGTGTGATTGGAATTTGTTTCTTCAGTTTCAAGTCATGAATGCTGTGCACATCAATGCCTTCCTGCTGAAAATTAATTACATGCTTCTGAGCAATGCCAAAAGGATAATAATTAAAAATTGACTCTTTTGGCAAGATATACATCGAGTCTTTGAATACATAAAACAGGCGTCCGTCAAAGTTCTCGTACCATATTCGTCCTTTGATATCTTCTTTGATACAACTACCCGAAGTGGACATTTGCTCCACACATTTATAGGTCTTGAATTCAAAACCATCGTATCGAGAAAGGCCTGCATCTGTGGCAAACCATACAAAACCCTTACTGTCTTGAAACAGGTTGTAAACGGAATTTGAAGGTAGGCCTACCGCTTGGTTTATGGCAACGGAATAGGGCTCTTGAGCACAAGCAATTTTTGCCAAAAGAAAAATAAAAATGGTGCTAAAAAAACGGATGATGCCCAACAAGAGTATTTAATTATTTACAAAGATAAAATTATGTAGATGGAATAGGTATTGCTTTTATGAAAATACCCTTATTGTATAATGAAAAGCCGTTTCTGGTTTATGTACACAAAATAAGTGGTTTTCTGCTGTTCACAAGTCCACTTCTTTAACGGCTGCAAAAAGAAGCCAATTATTAGGCGCATAATGCACCAATAAAATAGTACTACCAACTACAAACACAGGCTACCAGGAGTTACTAATGCATTTTTTTACTTTGCGTAATCTGGGTTAAAAATGCTTTACACTTTTTCTTTTCCCCCAACGATATTGGTGCGTCCAATAAGCTGCTTTTTGGCTTAGAATGCCAATACCTGCACCCACCAATACATCACTCAGGTAATGCCTGTTGTTGGCAATACGCAATGCCGCCACACTGCTGGCTACGGTATATGCCGCATAGGGCATCCAGCGGATAGTGTGTTTATATTCCTCGCTCAAAAAAGTGGCTGCAAGAAATGCTTGTGCCGCGTGATTACTTGGGAAAGAATGATTGTCGCTACCATCGGGGCGTGTAACTTGTGTGCTGAATTTGAGTGCATAGCCAGCGCCTATTGCCATAAGCTCGCCCTTCAATAAAATAGCCGACCGATTCCAAAAATCATTTTTAGAACGTACACCAAGCGCATCCAAGCCATAGGCAATAAATATTGGAGCAACACTTAAAACATCATCTGCTCGGGTGTGAAAGTTTGGTATTTGTTCGTTGCGGATACGAGCTATTTCTAGCTTTATATTATTGTTGGTTGCAAAGCCTCCTGCAAATAATACGGCAGGCGCTACCAATTGCTGCGTACTAAACCCCGTTCGCTCATTGCAATAGCGCAAACTATCTTGTGCATTGCTTTTTAGGGCAAAAATGAAAATAAAAATTAAAGAAATAGCACGCATCTTTTTGAAACAAAAAAGCACCCAAATTTTATGCTTTGGGTGCTTCACTTTTATTGGTAATAATTTACAAATTTACGACCATTGCTGTCGCCAACTCACGCACCGCATCTGCTATGCCTTGGGCATCGTAGCCACA
>JADLEN010000145.1 GCA_020846105.1 Chitinophagaceae bacterium
AAACGAGCTCCTGCATGCCAATGTTATATTTGAACTCGGCCTCGGAAAGGAACTTTTGGAGCTGTGCAGCGCTACCTTTTTCTATTTCTTCGAAAATGGCAAATAAGTCATGGTGGTTGGCGGGTAGCTTTAAAACATCACCCGGCCCAAAAACAATTTGAAAGCCAGGGTCCAATTGTTGTAAGCTATAATAGTCTGCAGCTTTCTTGCCAAATTGCGCAAAAAAGTCTTCGAACACATCGGGCATCCAGTACCAACTAGGCCCCATGTCAAACATAAATCCATCTGCTTGGAAGCTGCGAGCCCTACCGCCTAAATGTTCATTTTTTTCATAAACAGCTACATCATTTCCGTCTTTGGCCGCAAAACATGCTGCTGCCAGTCCTGAGAATCCACTACCGATTATAGCTACTTTTTTCATTCTGTTTATTCTTTTGTCAAAAATATTAAACAATAATTAGGAGAAAAATTTTTTACAAATATTTAAGAAGGTCTGAAGGGTCTTTTAATATCACAATATCTTTTAAACCATCGTACGGTTGAATATTGGCCCAAGGGCCACTTATCAGGCAATTAATGTGTTTGTATTTACCACTAATTAGCTTTTGAATCTGGCTCATTTCTTGGCTGTGGTCGCCACTAATCAAAAAGGTAAGCAGATAGTCTGGATTGGTTTTTTTAATTACAAACTCAATGTCTACAAAGGGTACATTCTGCCCAAGGCTCACTGTGTCAAAACCTTTGAGACGGATAAGATACTCGGCAAAAAGCAATCCGATTTCGTGCCACTCGCCAGCAGGCAAAAAGAGTAAAAATTTCTTTTCCAGATTGGGCAATTTAGGCAGTCCGTCAATAAGGGTAAAAAACTTGCGTTTGATAAGATTTGATGCAAAATGCTCTTGAACAGGCATCATATCGGCTACACGCCACAGCACACCTGTCTTAAATAAAAAAGGATAAATAACTTTAACAACGGCCTGTTGAAAGCCATACTTGGCAACCACTTCGTTAAATAAAACATCAAAACGAGTCTCATCAAAATCAAGCGTTGCTGCTATAAAGTCATTGACATAAAAATCGAACTGCAAGTCAGACTTTTCTTGGCGTTGCGAACGTAATATTTGATCTTTCAATTCAACTTCTGTAAGCGATGCAATTTTCGAAATTTTGAAGCCTACATTACTAAGCGTAGCAACGTTAAGTAGCTTTTTTAGCTGTTCATCATCATAATAGCGAATATTAGTGTCGGTACGGTGTGGCGTTACCAATCCGTAGCGTTTCTCCCATATACGTATGGTATGAGCCTTAATGCCAGAGAGGCGCTCCAAATCACTTATTTGATAAAAATCGTTTGACATTATTTTGTTTAATCTTTTCGAAAAAAAGTTAAAACTAATGTTTGTTTACAATATTTACAACAATAATTTTTAAAAGTGGAATAGCTTTATTAATTTGGCAGCGGTTTTAAAAACCAATCGATACTTATGAAAAAGATAATCACCAGTGCAGTTGTATTGGCTGCAATGATGTTTGGCAATGAATCTCAAGCACAAGAAATTACTTACGGAGTAAAAGTAGGATACGGTTTTGCTAATTTGCGGACACCCAAAAGGGCAGATGTGAGCAGTGTAAGCAAAATAAGCACTTACCATGTAGCCACCTATATAGACCTTGCATTTACTGAAGGTTTTAGCCTCCAAACAGGCTTGTCGGTAATAGGCAAAGGCGCCAACATCAACGTAGGCGACAACACTACCGGCACTTATGCCGAGTACAAAACCAACCCTTATTACCTAGAGTTGCCTGTAAATGCTGTTGCAAAAATCCAAGTAGGCGATATTTTTGACAAATGCAATATCATCCTTGGCGGTGGCCCTTATGTGGCAATGGGCGTTGGTGGTAAAAACAAAATTAGTGGCAAAGTATTGAGCAAGAAATTTGCCACCGAAGACAATATTATGTTTAGCAATGACGACCAACCCGTGAATAGCACCAACTATTATGGCGAAATCAAAAATTATGATTTTGGACTTAATGCACTTGCTGGCATCGAATATCATTGGGCTACTTTCAACATCAATTACTCTTATGGAATGGTGAACGTAAACCCAGGTGCTAACCTTAGCCCTACAGACAGAATGAAAAACAGAACCCTTTCTGCATCTATTGGTGTGAAATTTTAATACCACAAAAACATTTAGCTTACTAAAAAGTTGTTTCGATTAATTTTGAAACAACTTTTTTAATTTAAACTCATTATGGCTACTTCAAAGGTTACTTACATATCCGATTTACGCACTACTGCCACGCATTTACAATCCGCTAGTACTATCGAAACAGATGCCCCTACCGACAACAATGGCAATGGAGAGCGTTTTTCGCCTACCGACTTGGTAGCTACTGCCCTTGCATCGTGCATGCTCACTATCATTGGTATTGCTGCCAACGCACACGGTTTTAATATAGATGGCACAGAATGTACCGTTACCAAAATTATGGCTTCGGAACCAAGAAGAATTGGCGAAATAGTAGTGGTAATGACTTTACCCAAAAATGCAGCTTACGACTACAAAACAAAGGCAATTATAGAACGCGCTGCCTATACCTGCCCTGTATTCGAAAGCCTGCACCCTGAGCTTAAAAAAACAATTAGCTTCCTATGGCCTTAGCCTAATAATGCTGTGCCCAATACTACAATTAAGACATTTTTTAGGGCTGCAATAATTATTGAAAAGCTGAAGCAATGATTGGCTTTGTGCCGCATTTTGCGGTAGCCAGCCTACATTATTCCATTCGTTAATGATGGTATTTTTCTCTGCTGGCAATTGCTCTATAAGCTGCATTGAACTTTCGAAAAAATCGCCCAAGCCCGCTCTACTGCTATACATGTAGCGTATAGGCGCTATAGTGTTTACTATTATATTGTTGATACTAAGGGCACCTAAATTTTTGGTGCTGCTGCCTTTTTGTAGCTCGTCAAAACGAAAATGATTATCCCAATAGTCTGAGGCATTTAAAGCAAAAAGATCTAGCATTTCTTGCAGTGTAGTGGTAGCAATTATTTGGGTAAAAAGATGTAGCGATTGATGCACCAATGCAGCAAACTGTGCAATACGAATAGTGGGAAAATTGGCAGGCCTCATTCTCATAAACTTCCATAAATGGCCGGGTATAGGAACAAGCTTATATTTCTTTGCCAAAAAATTATACTCTTGTTGCAAACGGAACGGATATTCGTCTGTAAAATCTTGTGCCAGCATACCCGCCTGCCCAAAAAACAAAGCTTCTATTTGGAACAAATTTTCATGGTGCCGCCCCAAGATATTTACAGGAAGCGATTGCGCAAGTGCCAGGAATGGTGCGGCATTCGTTTTGAAACCAAAATTGGCTGCAAGGCGCCAATAAAGCAATACCCGCCAATCGCCAGCATTTTGCGCCAGCAGGCCATCCCATTCTTCAAATTTCATTTCCCAACGCTCGGCCAATAAACGTGCCAGCCAAGACTCTTTCGTAAGGTCATTTACCCGAGCCAAATGTGCCTTACAAGCTATTGGGTGAAGGTTGTATTGCAGGTGGTGGTAATTGTCTAGCACATGCTTGCTTATATGTGGCTGCATCACCAATACAGGGAAACGATGCTCTGTATTATCGGGCAT
>JADLEN010000146.1 GCA_020846105.1 Chitinophagaceae bacterium
GCGCAGCGAAGCGGAGCCTGTAGCAGCCCGACCACGAGCGAAGCGTCGTGGGCACGCCCTAATAAAAAGAATAATGGGGGGATTATTTTACCGCTTGCTCATCTACAACGGCTATAGACACCATGTTTACAATCTGCCGTACGGTGCTGCCTAGTTGTAGCACTTGCACAGGCTTGGCCATACCTATAAGTATGGGGCCCACGGCTTCGGCGCCACCTACCTCTTGTAGTAGGTGGTAGGCTATATTGCCAGAGGCTAGGTTGGGGAATATGAGGATGTTGGGGCTCTCACCAATGAGCGACGAGAAGGGGTAGTTTTCTTGCAACAATTCTTTGTTAAATGCTACACCAGCTTGTATCTCGCCATCGATAGTGAGGGCGGGCCTTAGCTTCTTGATACGTGCTACGGCGTTGCGCACTTTGATAGTCTCGGGCAAAATGCTGCTGCCAAAGTTGGAGAAAGAGAGCATGGCCACTACGGGTTTGATGTTGAGCGAGGTAACGAAGTTGGCGGCCTGCAGGGTAATGTCTATAAGCTCGTCTTCGCTAGGGTTGGCGTTTACGGTAGTATCGGCAAAGAATAGCGGCCCGCGCTTGGTGAGCATCATGTACATGCCTGACACGCGGCATACACCTTCTTTTACCCCTATTATTTCTAGGGCAGGGCGCAGGGTGTTGGGGTATTGGCGGGTAAGCCCCGATATAAGGATGTCGGCTTCGCCAAGCTCTACCATCATACATCCAAAGTGGGTGCGGTCTCGCATGAGTTTCTTGGCTTCATAAAAGTTGACACCCTTGCGCTGCCTCCGCTCGAAATAAACCTCGCCATAGCGTATGCGGGTAGCTTCTTGCTCTTCGCTTTTGGGGTCTATAATCAGTACATTTTCTAGCGCTAGTTGGTTGTCGGCTATCAGTGTATTGATTTTTTCTGGGCGGCCTAGCAGAATGGGTATGGCTATACCCTCGTCGCTTACCTGTTGCGCGGCTTTTAGTATTTTCAGGTTTTCGGCTTCGGCAAATACTACCCGCTTGGGGCTTTGCTTTGCTTTGTTGATAATAAAGCGTAGGATATTTTCGTTTTCGCCTAGGCGGCTGTATAACTCCGACTCGTACTTGTCCCAGTTGGTAATAGGCTTGCGTGCCACGCCACTATCCATAGCGGCCTTGGCTACTGCTGGCGATACGGTGGTGAGCAGCCTTGGGTCTATGGGCTTGGGAATAATATAATTGGTATCGAAATGCAAGTTTTTTTGGCTGTACACCACATTTACCATATCGGGCACTGGCTCTTTGGCTAGTGCAGCAAGCGCTTTGACAGCGGCAAGCTTCATGGCCTCGTTGATGGTAGTAGCCCGCACGTCTAGCGCCCCTCGGAATATGTAGGGAAAGCCCAGCACGTTGTTTACCTGATTAGGATAATCGCTGCGGCCAGTGGCTATTATGGCATCGGGGCGTGCAGCTATGGCCACGTCGTAGTTGATTTCGGGCTCGGGGTTGGCAAGTGCAAAGATGATAGGCTTCGAGGCCATCCCTTTAACCATATCGCCGCTGATGATATTACCGACAGAAAGACCCAAAAATACGTCGGCATCTTGCAAGGCTTGGGCTATGGGTATAGCTGTGGCATCTTGGGCAAATGCTTGCATCTGTGGGCTGATATCTGTACGGGAGCGCACCACCATGCCATTAATATCAAACATAAAGATGTGGCTAGGCGTAGCACCAAGTGCCACATAGATGTTGCAACAAGCGATGGCTGCTGCACCAGCGCCACTTACTACAAATTTCACCTTGCTTATGTCTTTACCCACAAGCTCTAGGGCATTGAGCAATGCTGCTGCCGATATGATGGCCGTGCCATGCTGGTCGTCGTGCATGAGCGGGATGTTCATTTCTTTCTTCAGCCTGGCCTCTATCTCAAAACATTCTGGGGCTTTGATATCCTCTAGGTTGATACCGCCGAATGTGGGCTCTAGCGCTTTGACCACTGACACAAAATGATCTACGTCCGTAACATCTAGTTCTATGTCAAACACATCAATGTCGGCAAATATCTTGAAGAGCAGACCCTTACCTTCCATTACTGGCTTGCTGGCTGCTGCGCCTATATTGCCAAGCCCTAGCACCGCTGTACCATTGCTGATAACGGCTACGAGATTGCCTTTGGCCGTGTACTTATACACATCATCTGGGTTGGCGGCTATAGCCTTGCAAGGCTCGGCCACGCCGGGCGAGTAAGCAAGTGAGAGGTCTCTTTGGGTTTTTGTTTCTTTAGTGGGTATTACTTCTATTTTGCCTGGTCGTCCTTTTTCGTGGTACTCAAGTGCATCTTCTTTTCGGATTAGCTGCGCCATAGAAATTTAATTACTGTTGCTTTAGAATAGTTGTGTAAAAATAGTTGTAAGATAGAGACTGCGCTTAGTTGATGCCTAACAGCTCTACCTCAAAAATAAGTGTGCTATTGGGGCCTATCTCGGCACTCACGTGGCGGTCGCCATAGGCAAGGTGTGCTGGCAAAAACAAGCGCCATTTGCTACCTACCGACATTAGTTGTAGCACTTCTGTCCAACCTTTGATAACCATATTTAGTGGGAAGGTAGCTGGCTGCCCGCGCTGCACCGAACTGTCGAACACAGTACCATTGATAAGTGTGCCGTGGTAGTGACAGGTAACCTTGTCGGTGGCAGACGGGGTAGCACCCTGTGCATCGTTGATAATGAGGTATTGTGCACCACTTTCGAGGCTCACTACACCTTCATTGGCTTTGTTGGCCTCTAGAAAAGTGGCACCTTCTTCAAGGTTTTTCTTAGATAAATCTTGTTTTGATTGGAATAGACGGTCTGCGATACTCATAGTTATGTTTATTTAGGATGCGAATTTAAGGCAATTACAAAACAGATTGCGTGCAAATTTTGTATTGATCATTTGCAAGCAATATGGGTATTAAAAAAAACACCTAGCGCAGTATGTGGGCTAGGTGCATTTTTTGGGGTATCGTGTTTATTATTATTATTTCATCTTCATTTCGAAAGGCAGTAACATCATATTTTGTCCGTTCATTTTGCTGAGGTTCTTTAGCATTATGAGGTCTTTATTTTCGCCAGCAACTTCTTTTACTACAGCCTTGGCCAAAGCATCTTGCGCACTAGAATTGCCTTTGAACATTTTGAGCAAGGTTTTGAGTTTATCTACTTTTTCGGGGTATGTACGTATTTCGTAATCTTTGATTTTGGCAAGCGATGCGGCACTTTTTATGGCTCTATCGAGGTTGCCCAAATCATCTACCAAACCGTTGCGCTTGGCTGCAATACCTGTCCACACGCGGCCTTGGGCTATTGAATCCACATCGGCCTCAGACATTTTGCGGCCATTGGCCACCCTACGCTTAAACAAGGCATAGATAGAATCTACACTGCGTTGCATCATTGCTACCTCAGCAACATTCATTGCACGGGTGCCATTCGGGAAATCGGCAAATGGTGCATTTTTTACTTCGTCAAAAGTAATGCCCAATTTGTTGGTCATTAACTTCTGCGTATTGAACATCATAGAAAATACGCCAATGCTACCTGTGATAGTAGTAGGCATTGCAAAAATACTATCCGCAGCACAGGCTATGTAATATCCACCCGAAGCGGCTACATCGCCCATAGACACAACAATGGGTTTTTGCTTGTGAAGTAATTGTAGCTCACGCAAGATAATCTCAGATGCTCTAGCGCTACCTCCCGGCGAGTTGATACGGAGCACTACTGCTTTTATCTTATCGTTGTTGCGCACGGTGCGTATGCTTTTGGCCATAGAAACATCTGTGATTTGATAATCGTCGGTAGCTTCTCCGTCACTTATTTGGCCTTCGGCAAAAATTACTGCTATTCGGTTGTCGTCAGATTTATTGTCCTCGTCTTCTTTTTTAATAGCATAATCGTTAAGGCTTGCAAAACTTAGGTCTTTCTCGGCCTTTACCTTCAATTTACCTTTCATCATGGTCTCTACTTCATCCCAATATTTCACACCATCTATGAGCTTGTAGTTGAGCGCATCTGCGGGAAATTGTATGGCACCGCTTTGTGCCAAGGCATTGATAGCTTCTGGCTCCATCTTGGCATGTTGTGCAACAGCGACAATCATTTCGTTCCAAATATCAGACTGGATAGCTGCAATTTGTTGGCGATTGGGTTCGCTCATTTTCTCTTCCCTAAAGGGCTCTGTTGCACTTTTAAATTTGCCTGCATAAAATATCTGAGGCTCTACCTCTAGCTTTGCAAGCGTATTTTTGAAAAAGCTAAGGCTGCTTGCCAAACCCTTAAGCTCTACATCGCCAGCAGGATTTACAAATACACTATCCGCAGCAGAAGACACATACAAAGCGCCTTGCGTTACAGACTCGCCATAGGCGTACACAAACTTGCCCGACTTTTTGAACACTAAAACCGCATCGCGTATTTGCTGTAAAGTAGCAAAGCTGTTGGGGCTAGGTGCAAGTTTTATAAACAAGCCTTTGATCTTATCGTCTTTGGATGCAGCTTGCATAGCATTGGCTATTTCATACACGCCAGCCTCTGAGGCTCCACCACCGCGGCCCATAAAGGAGAAGGAATTTTCTTCGCCTTGCTCATGAAAAGATTCGCTAAGGTCTAACTGTAACACACTATTCTCTTTTACACTTACCTTTTCTTCAGACTTGCTGCTTACTGCGCTAGAAGCAAGGCCTATTATAGCGCCAATAAACAAACCGATAGCAATAACACTGGCTACAATGACCCCTAAAAGTGAGGCAAAGAACATTTTAAAAAACTGTTTCATATTCAATAATTTTTTTTAACTGACACAAAGGTATCATTGTTTATAACTTTGCCACAAACTAAATCGGCAACAAATCGGTGAACACAGTATACCTACTGCTAGGCGGCAACCAAGGCAACAGAATTGAAAATTTGACAATTGCTTGCGAACTCATTAAAAAAGAATTGGGCAGTATTGTTGCAGTATCACCCATTTACGAAACTGCCGCTTGGGGTAATGAAAACCAACCAAATTTCTTGAACCAGGCTATAAAAACAAATACAAAACATAGCCCAATAGAAACGCTGCACATCATTAATCATATTGAAAACACACTTGGCCGACAACGCTTAGAGCACTGGGGTGCGCGCACTTTAGACATTGATATCTTGTTCTACAACGAAATTATTTTGCATAGCGCCCGACTAGTAATTCCTCATCCCGAATTGCAAAATAGACGTTTTGCGCTA
>JADLEN010000147.1 GCA_020846105.1 Chitinophagaceae bacterium
CTCGGAAGTAAAGCAAATTCTTGGCCAAGCACACAATGCCTACCTATCTTGGCGCCATACTACCTTACAGCAACGTTCAGATTTGCTATTTGCCATTGCCAAAGTAATAAAGGCTGACATGAAAAGCTGTGCCAAATTAGCTACGCTAGAAATGGGAAAACCCATAGAACAGAGTAGGGCCGAGCTGGCAAAATGTGCCAAAACTATGGAGTATTATGCCCGAAAGGGACCCCGAATATTGGCCAATGAAATAATAAAAACAGAAGCTAAAAAAAGTTACATTACTTATCAGCCTTTGGGTGTAGTGCTCGCCATCATGCCTTGGAATTTCCCTTACTGGCAAGTGTTTCGGGCTTTGGCACCCATTATTTTATCGGGCAACGCAATGTTGCTTAAGCATGCATCTAATGTAAGTGGTTGCGCATTGGCCATCCACAATATTCTTAAAAAAGCAGGGGCGCCTGAGTTTTTGTTTCAAATCTTATTGGTCAAGTCAGATAAAGTAGCAGATATTATTGCGGCGCCAGAAGTGTCGGCAGTGACTTTTACAGGTAGCACTACTGCAGGCCGAAAGGTAGCAACAATAGCTGCGCATAACCTCAAAAAACAAGTGTTAGAATTAGGTGGTAGCGATGCCTATTTAGTGCTCGAAGATGCCACTATTCCTTTGGCAGTGCAAACCTGTTATGACGCACGTTTTGTAAATAGCGGCCAAAGCTGTGTGGCTGACAAGCGTTTTGTGGTAGACAAAAAAGTAGCCAAAGTTTTTGAACAAAAAATGAAACTAAAAGTGGAAGCTGCAACCTATGGTAATCCTATATTTACCCGCAATACAATAGGCCCAATGGCAAGGGTAGACTTGCGCGACGAGCTACACCAACAAGTACTCAAAAGTATTGCCGCAGGTGCACAATTGCTTTGCGGTGGCTACATCCCCGACCATCCGGGTGCTTTTTACCCTCCTACATTACTCACCAATGTGCGTAAATGCATGCCTGCCTACGATGAAGAAATGTTTGGCCCAGTAGCGGTTATTATTATTGCCGAAGACGAAGCCGATGCTATCACCATTGCCAATGATACCGAATATGGGTTGGGCAGTGCCATTTTTTCTAAAGATCGTAAACGTGCCCAGCACATAGCACAATACTTGATGCAAGCAGGGAGCTGTTTTATAAATGCTGCCGTACACTCTGACCCTCGCTTGCCTTGTGGTGGTATCAAAAAAAGTGGCTATGGTAGAGAATTGTCTTACTATGCGCTGCGCGAATTTGTCAATATCAAGACAATAGTAGTGCAGTAGTTTTGCTTTATTCTTAAGTTTATTAAACTCATTTTATGTACAGTTATTTAGCCCTTGGCGATTCTTATACTATTGGCGAGCAGGTTGCTTTCCCGCTCAACTTTCCCAATCAAATGGTGCAGCTTTTGCGCCAACAAAATATAGCTATTGCCGACCCCGTAATAGTTGCTACCACTGGTTTTACAACAGACGAGCTGCAGGCAGCAATAAGAGAAAATAATATCAACGAACAGTTTTCAATCGTCTCTTTGCTTATTGGTGTTAATAACCAATATCGTGGCCGTAGCTTGGCCAATTACGAAGAAGAGTTTACTCAATTACTACAGCAGGCTATTCATTTTGCGAATGATAATGGCGAAAAGGTTTTTGTGCTATCCATACCCGATTGGGGTGCTACACCCTTTGCCGAAGGAAAGGACCGCATGCAAATAGCCACAGAAATAGATGCTTATAATGCTGCTGCAAAAAAGATAAGCCAAGCGCATCAGTGCCATTTTATAGACATTACAGATAGCACTAGGGCCAACGGAAATAAACAAATTTTTTTGGCAGAAGACAAGCTTCACCCTTCTGCCAAGGAGTATGCTGTATGGGCGCTTCGGCTTGCTGATAGTATTGTAGCAACCTTGTAATTATTGTTCCACTGTATTGCTGGCTTTACTTTCGTTCCAAAGCCTATCTAATGCTGTGACCACATACACGGCATCATTTGCGGCTGTGTTTTTCGCTAAATATTTGTTGCCTTTTTGTACGGCTATAATATGCTTGCTGTCGTCCAAGTCTATGTTTTGGTCTTTGTCAAAACGGTAAACGGCATAGGTGATATTATCGGTTCTGTTGCCTACTGTTGTCCAGCTTAGTTGTAAGCCTTCTTTGCTAGCAGTGGCACTCAGTTCGGGCGCTTCAGGTGCTTTGTTATCGAGCCAAGGCATCTGTGGCGGAAATGCAAAATGCTTGTTGGTGTTTTGTTTAAGACTATCACTTAATGCGCTGCTTATTTTATTAAAGCTAGATGCGCTATAAAATACCACACCTGGGTGCACACATTTGCTACGGATTGCTTCTATTTGTTTCAAAATTTCTCCAGCGCCTTGCCATACAACTGCTTTAAACTCGGCCATGCGATACACGCCAAGGCCAATGTACATGTGGCGTTTGTAGCTGTGGTTTTCCCACCAAGGTAGCAGCGTTTCGAAAGCTACAGCACGGTGGCCATGCTCCCAGTATAGCTGTGGCAAAGAATAGTCTAGCCAGCCTTTGCGTTGCCATAGCAGAATGTCCGAATACAAGTCATCGTAGCAAGTCTGTCCGCCGCGTGTGGGTGAGCCTTCGGGGTCTTTACTTGCATTGCGCCAAACGCCAAATGGGCTAATGCCAAACTTAACAAACTTCTTTTCGCTCTTAATGTTGTTGTACAAAGTGGCCACAAAGCTGCTCACATTATTGCGTCGCCAATCTTCTTTGTCCGAGAAACTTTCTTTGAATCTTGCATAGCTGCGCGCATCGCCAAACTCTAGGCCAGCTATACGGTAGGGGTAAAAATAATCGTCGATATGCACACCGTCTATGTCGTATCTTTTTACCACATCCATTATTACTTTGGTCACATATTCGCGCGCCTCGGGTACACCTGGGTCTATGTACGATTTGCCGCCATAACTAATAATCCAATCGGGGCGGGTATGTGTTATATGATTTGGTGGGTTTGGGTTTTTTTTGCTGTCGGTAAGCGCACGAAATGGGTTGAACCATGCGTGCAATTCCATATTGCGTTTGTGCGCTTCTTCTATGGCAAAGCTTAATGGGTCGTAGGCTGGAAAAGGCTGCTGGCCTTGCTTTCCGCTGAGGAATCGGCTCCAAGGCTCTATCTCTGATGCGTACAATGCGTCTGCAGCGGGGCGTATTTGCAATATCACTGCATTGCAGCCAATAGCTCGTAAAGCATCCAATCGATTGATGAGTTCTTGTTTTTGCTGCACCGAAGGCAACCCTTGTTTGGAGGGCCAGTCGATGTTTGAAACCGTTGCTATCCAAGCTGCACGAAACTCGCGTTTGGGGCTGTGCTGAGCTTGTGTTGCTGTAAAAACTAAAAGAGAAACGAGTAGAAAGGTTATGTAGCGCATAGTCTGATTTGGAAGCTCAAAAGTAAAACTTATATCGAGACAAAAGGCTGAAAGTAGTTACACTTAATCTTTCAAAAGTGGTATCACCTTGCCCACACAGCCATTGGGCACTTGTAGGTGCAATAGTGTGGCTAGTGTAGCGGCTATGTCTGTTACTTCATATCGGTGGTAAGAATAGCCTTTGGCAATACCCCAACCATACCACAGCAATGGGATGTGCGTGTCATAAGGGTTCCAAGTGCCGTGGGTCGTGCCTTTTTTGCCATCGGAGTACCAAGCTGGCTGGTAAATAATACCAATAGCGCCACATCGAGATGGGTAATAACCATTAATTATCGATTCCTTGAAATACTTGGGGATAGAGGCGTTACTGATATTTTCCAAATCAAAAACTTGTGCAATGCCTTCTGTTTTTTTACAAAAAGCAATGAGCTCATTTTTTATTGCAGTGTGGCTCAGTTTGTTTTGTAAAATAAATTCATCGTCAAGAAATACTTGATAATTCATCACTTTGCGCACAATGCTGTCTGTGCCAAAACTCTTTTTCATCAAGGCTTTTAACGCTGTTGTCAATGTTGTTTCCGATAAGGTGCCAGCAGGTATTTTTTTATCAGCCAAAAATGAGGCATTGTGTGCGCCACCATGGTCGGCACTTAGGAAAAGGGTATAATTGTTAGCACCTATTTCCTTGTCGAGGTATTGCAAAAAAGATGCAATATCCTTATCCAATCGCAGATACATGTCCTCTACCTCTACTGCATTGGGGGCATAAGCATGGCCAATATAATCTGTAGCAGAAAGGCTGATGCACAGCATGTCGGTATTGTTTTTTTGCCCTAATGCTTCACCACTAATAAGTGCTTTTGCAAGCTCAAAACTAAGGGTATTGCCAGCAGGTAGGCTACGGATTTGTTTGTTATTATTGGTCGTTATTTTGTGCGGAAAGGTGGGGGTCGTTTCGCCGTTTTTCAGGTACTCATATTCGTTGTCATCGGCAATGC
>JADLEN010000148.1 GCA_020846105.1 Chitinophagaceae bacterium
CAGCAATTGCGCAGCTTTACAAAACATACTAAAACACAATTTTAAAAGTACTAAAACATTAGGTTTATATATTTTTAAAGAATGAAAACAAACTAGCTATCTTTACTAAAATAATAAAAAAACAAACTTTTATGTTTAGAAAAATTACTTCTATTTTGGCAGTTCTTGCTTTGTCAGCGACAAGCATTTTGGCCCAAACACATCAAAAATGTGCCTCTGCAGACTTGCTTCAAGCTGCCATCAAAGCCGACCCATCTATCCTTGCCAAGCAAGCCGATTTGGAAGCAAAAACTAAAGCTTTTATTAAGAGTCGCACACTAGCCAAAACTACCGGAACGGTATATACAATTCCTGTAGTGTTTCATATCATTCATAATGGAGAGGCAATAGGTACGGGTAGCAATGTGAGCGACTCTCAGGTAAATTTTCAGCTCAAAAGAATGAATGAGGACTTTAGAAAAACAAATGCTGATACCTTAATGCCAAGTCATGCATTTTATCCTCTTCAGGCAGATTGCGAAATTGAATTTTGCTTAGCCAAAAGAGATGCTGCAGGTAATGCTACAACTGGTATCAACCGTTATAACAAATCGGGTGCAAGCTGGACCATAAACCAAATTGATACTTTTATTAAACCAAGCACTATCTGGGACAGGAATAAATACATGAACATTTGGTGTGTAAACTTGATAGACCCTGCCTCTCCTGGCGTTGACGGATATGCCACATTCCCAGCAGGATCTAATGATACAACTGACGGCCTTGTAGTAGCATCATTTGCATTTGGATGGGCTGCAGGTAGTGGCGACAAATCAATTGTTGCAAGCCATGAAATTGGGCACTACTTAAACCTAATTCATATTTGGGGCGACGGCACTTGCGGCAATGATTTTGTATCGGACACTCCTCCTGCCGAAATGTCAAACTCTGGTTGCCCAACCTTCCCACACAATGTTACTGGCCCTTGTATGCCAGGAGCTAATGGAGAAATGTTTATGAACTATATGGACTATTCTGATGCCGCTTGTACTGTAATGTTCACACCAGGTCAAAAATTAAGAATGCAAGCTGTTTTGACCTCTTATCGTGTTTCATTAACTACATCAGACGGATGTACTGCCCCGGTTGGCATTAAAGAAATAGCAGCTGCTCAAAATTTCAATATTTACCCTAACCCCAACAACGGAACATTTAGCATAGAAGCTATAAATAATAGCAATACGAAAACTGCAATTAGTTTGTACAACCAATTGGGTGCAAAGGTGCAGCAATACAAAGATGTACAGAATTTCCCTTTCAAAATAGATATGAGTGCAATGCCAGAAGGTTTGTATTTTATCAAATTGGATAACGGAAATGAAATAATTACAAAGAAAATTTTAATCTCTAAATAAATAAAAGGAGCTAATTTTTAGCTCCTTTTATTTATATTTTTCAAACCAGAATAAAATGAAAAAATTAGTTTTAGCAGCAATCTGTATTAGTTTTTTTGCTTGCGCAAATAGCAAAAAAACAACTAAGGAAATAGCTAATAGCCAAGCGAATGTTGCAGCAAGCAAAACCCACTTCACGGTTTCTTTTATCAGTATTGGTGCAGGCCCAGACACAAAGGCACGCATGGCTTACGACCAATATATTGCTGCTTTTGAGCAAAAAAACAAGGTGCAATTAAGTGTTGAAAAAGTAAATTGGGGCAGGGAAGGTGAGACAGATTACTGTTTTGATTTAAACAACCTGAACAATAAGCAACAAACAATATTTGTTGCAGAAACCAAAGCAAAACTCAGTGAGTCGAAATTAATACGCTTTAGTCAGAAAATGACTTGCCGAGAACCAAGAAAATAATAATTATCATTGAAGCAAACGAGGCTGTCTCACAAGTATGAGACAGCCTCGTTTTTATTAGGACTGGGTTTCATTTAAGCGATACTAAGGGCATACATTTTCCTAATGATTAAGCCTCGTTCTTTTTATTTTTTAGAGGGATAAATAAACACCTCTTTCATGTAGAATGGCACGGCAGCAGCAATATCGCTAAAGTGTTGCATTTGAAAACTCCTTGCTGCCCATGCAGCCCAATAATTAAAGTCAATCTCAGACGTTAAAACATCTACTTGGTTAAAAGTTTTTTGTACTACTTCGTCGCCAATCACACACAAAGTATTTTGAGGCAATTTTGCGAGCAATAAATTTACCCCATCAGCATCGGCGTGTATCGGCTGTTGGACAATTTTCATGTCTGCATCATAAATGGCAATAAAAAACTCATTTGGGCGTGCGGTAATAAGCACAGCATAATACCAAAATGCGTCATTGATACGGATACTTTGCTGTGCCAGCAATTCTAACTTATGATGCATTATCAAAGGCTTTTCAAGACCAAAAGCCAAGCCTTTTGCAGTAGCCAAGCCTATCCGCAAACCTGTGTAAGAGCCAGGGCCAGAGCATACTGCCAGGGCATTAATATCTTTGAGTTCTGTAGCAAATTCTGCACACAACTGTGCAATCATCGTATTGATTACAGCAGCCTGGCTTTGTTGGTCATTGTGGCTAAGTGCGCCCAAAAGCAATCCATCCCTTACCAAACCCACGCTACAATTTTGCGCAGAAGTATCTATCATTAAAATCTGTTCCATAATGCAGAGCAAAGTTAGGCTTAGCGCTTACATTTGCACAATGGAAAAGAAAATAATTCGCACAGACAATGCACCCGCGCCGATAGGCCCATACAACCAAGCCGTACAAATGGGCAATCTGCTTTTCGTTTCGGGGCAAATAGCACTCGACCCAAAAGATGGCAGCCTATTTGTGGGCGACATTGCACAAGAAACAGAAATAGTAATGAACAACCTGAAAGCTATACTTACAGAGGCTGGAATGGATTTTTCGAATATCATCAAAACGTCCATTTTCTTGATGGATATGGGCAAATTTTCAGAAGTAAATGAGGTGTATGCACGTTATTTTACGAACAATTATCCTGCAAGAGAAACGGTACAAGTTGCAGGCTTGCCAAGAGGCGTACAAGTGGAGATTTCTGTGATAGCGGGGGTTTAAGACAAAAGGTTAATCGTGTTAAAAAAGGTTATCTAGCAACAAATCGTAAAAACTAATTTAACTCAATTGACTTTTTAGCTAATTAACTCTTTAGCCAAATTAACTTTCAAAAACATTATTTTTGCACCACTAAAAAAAACAATTTAATCAATGAGTTTTATTACCAACATCCATGCCCGCCAAATATTAGACTCGCGCGGCAACCCCACAGTAGAAGTAGATTTACACACAAGCGATGGCTCTATGGGCCGTGCAGCAGTGCCTTCTGGCGCATCTACGGGCAAACACGAAGCTGTAGAATTGCGCGATGGCGACAAGAAAAAATATTTGGGTAAAGGTGTGTTGAAAGCTGTTGAAAATATCAACGATAAATTGGCTGAAGAGCTTTATGGCATTGATGTTACCAATCAGCGTGAGATAGACGAGCTAATGCTAGAAATTGATGGCACTGCCAACAAAGCAAAAATTGGCGCAAACGCAACATTAGCAGTGAGTATGGCGGCGGCAAAAGCGGCAGCAATAACCACAGGCCTACCCTTGTATCGCTACGTGGGCGGAGCAAATGCCAAAACATTGCCTGTGCCTATGATGAACATTTTGAATGGTGGTGCGCATGCCGATAATAAAATAGATTTTCAAGAATTTATGGTGGTGCCAACTGGTGCTTCTTCTTTTAGCGAAGGCTTGCGTTGGGGTGTAGAGATTTTTCATGCTTTGAAAAATGTGTTGAAAGAAAAAGGATACTCTACCAATGTGGGCGATGAAGGTGGTTTTGCACCCGATATCAAAAGCAATGAAGAGGCAATCGAAACTGTGCTCAAAGCCATCGAAAAAGCGGGCTATAAGCCAGGGGAACAAGTAGGCATAGCAATGGATGCAGCTATTGGCGAGCTTTGGGATTCGAAAGCTAAAAAATATCATTTCCACAAATCAGGCGGTGCCAAAATGAGCAGCGACGAGTTAGTAGCTTATTGGGTAAAATGGTGCAAAAAATATCCAATTGTGAGCATTGAAGACGGAATGGACGAAGATGATTGGAAAGGCTGGAAAGCATTGACTGATGCACTTGGCAACAAAGTACAACTTGTGGGCGACGACCTTTTTGTAACGAATGTACAACGCCTCGAAAAAGGAATTACCGAAAATATTGCAAACGGTCTGTTGGTAAAAGTGAACCAAATTGGTACGCTTTCCGAAACGATAGATGCGGTGTCTATGGCGCAATGTGCAGGATATAATACCATAATGAGCCACCGTAGCGGCGAAACAGAAGACTACACTATTGCCGACCTTGCGGTAGCTTTAAATTGTGGCCAAATCAAAACTGGTTCTGCATCACGATCTGACCGTATGGCAAAGTACAACCAACTGCTCCGTATTGAAGAAGAGTTGGGTGCAAGCGCATATTACCCTGGAAAGAAATTGAAATTTGGAAAATAGAACACATACCCCTACCCTGCTCCTTTGGAGTAGGGTTTAAAACAACAATATGAAAAAGGTTTTCAAAATTCTGTTCAATAAATATTTGCTCACAGCAGCTGCCTTTGTGGTTTGGATGACCTTCTTTGACCAAAACGATTGGATGACCCAGCAGGAAACCCAAAAAGAATTGAAGACCACAAGAGAATATATCCACTCTTTAACCGCACAAACAGAGCAGATGGAAATGGATTTGAAACGGCTGCAAAGCGACCCGCAACGTTTGGAGCAATTTGCAAGAGAAAAATACAGAATGAAAAGAGATAATGAAGACCTCTACATTATCGAAAGAAAATAAAAAATCCCGCATCACCATGATGCGGGATTTTAGTTTAAAGAATAAACAATTTTTAGCCCTTTGCAACGGCTCCCAGTTGCTCATCCAGTTTGCGCAAATTAACATTGGCCAGCTGCCCACAAGCAGCGTCAATATCCTTGCCACGGCTGTGTCTTAGCCTCGTATTTACTTTCTTGGCAGTAAGGTATTGCATAAATTCGTCCGTAATTTTTTCATCAGGTTTTTCAAAATCAGCATTGTCTATTGGGTTGTATTCTATCACATTTACCAAGTCGCAAGGTACTTGTCGGTATATTTTTATGAGGTCGTCGGCATCTTGTTTTGAGTCGTTAAAGCCTTTGAAAAGAATGTATTCAAAAGTGACATGCGTTTTGGTGCATTGATAAAAATAATTGAGTGCATCTATAATAGCAGCCAAATTGTTTGTTTCATTTATAGGCATTATTTCATTGCGCTTGGCATCTGTAGCTGCGTGTAAGCTCAGTGCAAGCTTCACTTTCGTCTGGTCGTCACCAAGTTGTCTTATCATTTTGGCCACACCAGCTGTAGAAAGCGTTATTCGTCTTGGGCTCATGGCCATTCCGTCTGGGCTAGTTATTTGGTCTATCGCCTGCATCACATTTTTGTAATTGAGTAAAGGCTCGCCCATACCCATAAAAACAATATTGGTCAGTTTTTTTCCAAAACTTTTTTGCGACTGCTCGTTGATGAGCATTACCTCATCTATAATTTCTTGGGCCTCCAAATTGCGTACCCGCTTCATATAGCCGGTGGCACAAAATTTACAGGTAAGGGAGCAACCTACTTGGCTAGACACACAGGCTGTAACACGCTTTTCGGTAGGTATTAGCACCCCTTCTATAAAGTGCTTGTCGTGCAGTTGGAAACGGCTTTTTACAGTACCATCACTACTTGTCTGCACCTCATTTATACTTACTGTATTTAGCTGAAAATGTGTGGCCAATTTTTCGCGCAAAGACTTTGAGAGATTGGTCATTGCGTCTATATCGTTTGTGTATTTTTCCCATATCCACTCATACACCTGCTTGGCTCTAAATTTTGGTTCAGCCCACTCTATCATCAATGCCTCTAACTCGGCCAATGTATGTTCCCTTAAAGTCTTCATAGTGGCAAAGGTAAAATGAAGTGGGCAGAAAATTTAGAATATCTATAATCAAAGAATTTAGGCGCGTTTAAATCATTTTTCCCTTTTACCTTTGCCGCCACACAATGCGATTTATCACCCTGATTTCTGACTTTGGCCATAAAGATGCTGCTGCTGCAATAGCACAGAGCATTCTTGCGTTGCACAATCCGGCATCTACCATTCTTACTATTACTCATAGTGTTTCTAGCAAATTATTAATAGAGGCTGCCTACCTGCTCAAAACTTCTTACGCAGAATTTCCTAAAGGCACCATTCATGTAGTTTATGTAGGCATATACCACTCCAAAAGCCCATCACTAGTGTTGTGCGAGAAAGAAGGACATTATTTTTTAGCTCCCAATAATGGTATTTTACCCTTGGCTTTCGGGATAGAAAATCTTGGTCTTTGGCAATGCTATGAATGGGACGATAGTAGTAAGACATTTAGAGATTGGCAAGAAAACTGTGCTGCAATTGCGGCAGCATTGGATACTAAAAAACCAGCGGAATTGGGCTACCCATCTTTCACGCTCGATACTATAAAGCAAAAGGTGATGCCTAGCCCTGTATTGGCAGATAATTGGGTAGAGTGTCAGGTTTTACACGTGGCACACAATGGCAATGTAGTAGTAAATATGTAAAAGCCGTACTTCGAAAGTTTGCGCAACAATAGGAGCTTTAGAATAGACCTCACAAGTACCGGACAGATAACCCAAATGAGTGCTCATATAGGCATGGTAAACGAAAAAGATGTTCTCTGCAGGTTCACTAAAAGTGGCTATTTAGAAATAGCTATGAACAATGCCTCTGCGGCTGCGATGTTGGGTTTCAAGACCTTTTCTGGAAAACAAAAATTTTATTCTTCCGTAAAAATTTTCTTCGAATGATAAAACGAATTGTGCAAATGACCTTTGAGCCAGAAAACATTGATGCCTTTAAGATTTTTTTTGAAGAACGAAAGGCAACAATAAAGGCATTTGAGGGATGTGAATTTTTAGAATTGTGGCAAGATATTAATGAACCCAACAAGTTTTTTACCCATAGTATTTGGGCATCTGAGGCACATTTAAACCACTATAGATTTTCAGAATTTTTTAAAGACACTTGGTCGCAAACAAAGAATATGTTTGCATCAAAAGCACAAGCCTGGAGTGTAACTGTTTTATAAGGAACTAATGTTTGCAAAGCGATTCGTAAATTGCAGCATAGGCCTCTACCCCACGCGCTAAGGCAAAATAATCTGCTGCACCTTGCCTTATAATTTCAGGATGATTCATTTCTTCTTTTAACTTTTTTACGGCTTCGCTAAAACCTTGCTCATCAAAGCTGTGCACTAGCTCGCCCGACTTGTATTTTTCAACTATAAAGTCTGAATCACCGACACCTGCATTGCAAATAACGGGCACACCCATCGCCATCAACTCGCCCTGCTTTACTGGCGAAGATGCTTTTTTGGAAAATGCATTTTTGATAAAAAACAAGCCAATATCCATCATTGAAATATAGTAGGGCATCTCGCTCCTGCTACTCGAAATAATCCTTATTTTATTATTGTCTATTCGCAAATTACTGGCGGCTTTCAGTATCATGTCCTTGGGCTCGCTGGTAACGAAAAACAAAATAGTATCAGGGTGATTTTTTAACCAATATTCGAAAAAACGGAGCATTTCATTGAGCAAATACCAAGTACCCAATGAACCTACATAGCCCATCACCAACTTATTATTGGGCAGGTCGGCTTTTCTGCGCAGTGCATTTGTCTTGGTATTGGAAAGCTGCGTTGGGTCAAACAACTCCATATCTACGCAGCAAGGTATCACCGTTATAGGCGCATGGGGTATTGACCATGTCTCGATCTCTGCCTTGGCAGCATAGGTAAGCGAAACCACAGCATCGGCTTCTTGCAAAAACTGTTGCTCTTTTTTCTTAAAATATTGAAATACCTGCTTGTAAACAGGTTTGTTCAAATTCCATAAACCACCATCTACCCGCTCATCTGCCCAAAAGCCTCTCATATCAAACACTAATGGCAAACCATACTTTTTTTTCATACTTTGCCCTACAAGTGCGGCAATATAACTGCGGCAATGAACTATATCGAAAGCAATTTTATTGTGAAGGCCGGCAGCAAGCTTTTTCAAGTTCTTTACATCCTTTATTGTAGATAAAATTGGTGGTTTGCGCGTGTATTTTGTAGGTTGCCAGTTGATATGATGCTTCGTACAAATAGCTTGTATTAGTTCTTTATGATGCCAATTTTCATTTTTCTCGCAGCTTAGCAAGGTGATTTTGTAACCCTTTGACGATAAACCAACCAAATATGGTAATACTTGACTTTGGCCGAGCGGGTCGGTCATGCCATCATATGATATGTAAAGGATATTAAGCATATTTAGCATTTGAAATTTTAGGAAATACTTTACTACTTTTTCTCATAAAACCACCAATGCAGTACTAGCAATGCCCATACACGATTGTAATAATAGGTTTTACCGCCAAGGTAGGCTTTTACAATATTATTCACGTGTTTGTACTCTACCAATCCAGCAGATTCTACCTTTTGCTTGCTTAAATATTTA
>JADLEN010000149.1 GCA_020846105.1 Chitinophagaceae bacterium
AAGGTATAGAACACAGTGCTGGCGCGTCTTTCGCCCCAAATCCTATTTATTTTGATCCTGAAAATATTGTGAAACTTGCTATGGAAGGTGGTTGCAATGCCGTTTGCTCTACTTTTGGTGTATTGGGCAATGTGGCTCGTAAATACGCGCACAAAATTCCTTTTATTGTAAACGTAAACCACAACGAATTTCTCTCTTACCCCAACGCTTACGACCAAATAATGTTTGGGCAAATAAAAGATGCTTGGAATATGGGCGCAACTGCAATTGGTGCCACTATTTATTTCGGTTCGCCAGAGAGCAATCGCCAAATAGTAGAGGTAGCTAAGGCTTTTGAATATGCCCACGAATTGGGTATGGCAACTGTTTTGTGGTGCTATTTGCGCAGCAACGATTTCAAAAAAGATGGTGTGGATTACCACGCAGCTGCCGACCTTACTGCACAAGCAAATCACTTGGGCGTAACCATTCAAGCAGATATTATCAAGCAAAAATTACCAACAAACAATGGCGGATATAATGCTATTAATGTTGGTAAAACAAGTCCACTAGTTTATTCAAAATTAACTACCGATCACCCAATCGATTTGACACGTTACCAAGTAGCGAATTGCTATATGGGTCGTGTGGGATTGATTAACTCTGGTGGCGAATCTAAAGGTGCAACTGACCTTGCAGAAGCAGTAATGACAGCAGTTGTGAACAAGCGTGCTGGCGGTATGGGCTTAATCAGCGGTCGTAAAGCCTTCCAAAAAGACATGAAAGTAGGTGTTGAATTGTTGAACACTATTCAAGACGTTTATTTGGATAGCAGCATCACTGTTGCTTAATTAATTTTCAAAAAATAATAATCAAAAAATGGCTGCTTCGTAATGATGCAGCCATTTTTCATTAAATTTTAAAACGCTCAAAAGCCATCTTCTCAAGATATTCTTGATGGTTTGGATGGGCAATTTTAATCAAAGCTTTTGCCCGTTGTTCCATATTGAGCCCAAATAAATTGACAGCACCATATTCTGTAACCACCCAGTGTATGTGTCCGCGCGTGGTTACTACTCCAGCACCTTGATTTAAGTATGGGCATATACGCGAAATGCCTTTGGAGGTAATAGACGGTATGGCGATAATGGGTTTGCCACCTTTGGATAATGCCGCTCCACGAATAAAATCCATTTGACCGCCTATTCCTGAATATTGGTAAGTACCAATAGAGTCGGAGCCTACTTGCCCGGTCAGGTCTATTTCTATAGCGCTATTTATAGCTGTTACTTTAGGGTTTAGGCTTAGAACTCTCGGGTCATTTACAAAGGAAATTACTAATGATTTCACGATTGGATTGTCGTCTACGAAATCATAAAGCTTCTTAGTACCTAAGAGAAATGAGGTAACACAATAGCCAGGGATGACTTCTTTTAGGCTATTATTTATTACCCCCTTTTCTATAAGCGGTATCGCCCCATCCGAGAACATTTCGGTATGTAGACCAAGGTTTTTGTGGTTGCCCAATTTTTTTAAAACCTCGTCTGGGATAGTGCCTATACCCAATTGTAAGGTAGCGCCATCTTCTACCAAATTGGCTACACGACTTCCAATTTTTTCTGTAACATCGGTACTGCAATTGCTATAGCTTACTTCGGGCAGTGGCTCATCTACCCATACAGCTGCATCAAACCTACTAAATGGTACAAATGCATCGCCATGTACCCTGGGCATATTAGGGTTTACCTGAGCAATAACTATTTTTGCAGTTTGCACGGCTGCGCTAGCAATATCAACAGAGGTGCCAAGGCTGCAATAGCCATGCTTGTCTGGTGGCGACACGTGTACAATAGCTACATCTAATGGAAGGATGTTTTTTAAAAACAAACTGGGTATTTCTGAAAGAAAAATAGGCACATAATCTCCTCTTTCGCTGTTTACAGCTTTTCTGTTGCTTTCCGATACAAAAAGGGAATTCATGAAAAAGTGTCCTTTGAGCGAAGGGTCGTTAAGATTTATACCTTGCAAAGTAATTGCTACTAATTCTACTTCTTTTAGTCGGTCTTTCTCTTGCAATAAATGCTCGAATAGGTGTATTGGCGTAGCTGCACTTCCGTGCAAAAAAACTCGATTTCCTGAGTGAACATTTTTCAGTGCTTCATTTGCACTCACATAGTCTTGGCCTCGATGCATTTTTATGTTTTTAGAACAGTTACAAAAATAGGCTATCTCCGTAAGCATTCTGTTAATCTATTGTATACATCATATTGAATACTAGCTTTTCCGATTCCGAACTTACTATTGGTGCTGCTTTTTTCTAAACCATTTATCTTAAACTTTATATTGTCAATTTGAATTGTTAAATTCGCAAAACTTTTCCAACAATAACACGATTTAATTAAACCAAAAAATATGACATTATTGACTGATTTGCAAGATGGAATTTTGACCATAACCATCAATCGTCCTGAGAAAATGAACGCTTTGAATAAAGATGTGATCATGGACTTAAACTCATCGTTAGACACTGCGTTTGCAAATGAAGATGTAAAATCGATAATTATTACAGGTGCTGGCGAAAAAGCATTTGTTGCAGGTGCCGACATTTCCGAATTTTTAGGACTTAATGCATCAGAAGGTGCTGCAATAGGGCAGAGAGGCCAGGATTTGGTGTTTAATAAAATAGAGGCTTCATCAAAACCGATTGTTGCAGCTGTAAATGGTTTTTCATTAGGTGGTGGCTGCGAGTTGGCAATGGCATGTCATTTTAGGGTTGCGAGCGA
This sequence comes from Chitinophagaceae bacterium, assembly GCA_020846105.1. Classification (GTDB taxonomy): domain Bacteria; phylum Bacteroidota; class Bacteroidia; order Chitinophagales; family Chitinophagaceae; genus Rurimicrobium. Next base: position 2,763 of record JADLEN010000149.1, read on the forward strand.
AAACGCAAAATTCGGACAGCCAGAAGTTAATCTTGGATTAATACCTGGCTATGGCGGCACACAGCGCCTTACACAATTGGTAGGTAAAGGCAAAGCAATGGAATTGTTAATGACGAGCGATATGATAGGAGCAGACGAGGCAAAGTCATTAGGTCTTGTAAATCATGTGTTTCCATTAGCCACGTTGTTAGAAGAAACACGAAAAATTCTTCTAAAGATTAATAGCAAAGCACCATTGGCTATTGCAAAATGTATTGCATTGGTAAATGAAGCAGCACAAACTACGGGATACGATAATGAAATCAAAGCATTTGGTGAGAGTTTCGAAACCGAAGATATGAAAGAAGGGGTAGCTGCTTTTATGGAAAAAAGAAAGGCTATTTTTACTGGAAAATAAGAGTTGTTAATTTTTTTTTGAATTTTCTTGCATAAATCCTTTAATCAAAGGCAAAAGTTTATATCTTGTAGCCAAATTTAGTATCCAAACATGAGGAACAAAATTATTTACTCAATTTTTTCAGCACTTTGCGCAATGGGCATTAGCCAAAAAGCAAGTGCACAGCTTGATAAAGAATATATTGAACGCAAAGGTTGGTCTTTGGGAATGACCCTAGGCAACAGCGACCTTTGGGGAGATATAGGTACCAATAAAATGCTCGACCATTTTGCCAACAGCAATTATAGCAAACACATGATGCCGTTTACGGGCCTGTATGTGCGCTATACCTTGCACCCTGCATTTGTGCTCCGTGGAGGTGTCAATTATGGTATGCTATCCGCTGGCGATAACATGAACGTAGACCTCGCTAAAAAAGAAGAAAAGTATGAAAGTGATGGTGTACAACGTTATCAACGCAACCTAGATGTACGTGTAAATATTTGGGAAGGAAATTTCATGTTTGAAATCAACCCCTTACGTTTTAGCCCAAGAAGCAGAATGGCTTTGATGCATTTTCAGCCTTATTTCTTAATGGGTATTACTGGATATAATTTTCAGTCAAAAGGTCGTTA
>JADLEN010000150.1 GCA_020846105.1 Chitinophagaceae bacterium
AGGGTTCATTGAAGACATTGTTAAATGCAAAAATACGAAGCACAAAATTCATCCTCGCACTATCAATAGCCCTAAATTTGCAAAAAAGGAAAAGGATGGCATTTTTAGAAAGTACGCTTCAACAATTTCAATACTACAAACTACTTGCCGAAAAAGCAATGGCAAAAGTAACCGATGAACAATTAAATATCAAACCCAATGCAGATACCAATAGCATAGCTATAATAGTGCAACACTTATATGGCAATATGCGCAGTAGATGGACTGATTTTAAAACGACTGATGGAGAAAAGCCTTGGCGGAAACGAGATGAAGAATTTGACGAAATTATAATGGCTCGCAATGTTCTGATGCAAAAATGGGAAGACGCTTGGCAATGCCTATTTACTGCAATTGCAAATACGCAAGAGGCCGAACTGAGTAACATTATTTATATCCGCAATGAGGGGCATACCATCCAAGATGCTTTTCTAAGACAGATTGCGCATTATAGCTACCATGTTGGGCAAATTGTTTTTCTTGCCAAAACATTTAGCCCAGGAGATTGGGAAAGCTTGTCGATAGCAAAAGGCCAATCAGAGGTGTATAACAGTAAAAAATTTAAAGAAGAAAAATCAGAAAAGCATTTTACCAAAGAGTGGCTTGCCAAAAAATAAGCACCCTAACTAAAATCTTTTGCAACATCAATTACTTCAAGACTTCGTACTTTTTTATCTGCAGCCGCAAACCTTGCATCATGGTAATGTAGCGCATCTGGCACAGCTATTACACGCATACGCGCCGCCTTGGCAGCTATAATTCCATTAAAAGAGTCTTCAAAAACAATACAGGTCAACGGATTGCTTCCTAGTTGTGCTGCACAATGCAAAAACACAGCCGGGTGAGGCTTGCCAAAACCAACAGTATCGGCAGATGACAATTCTGAAAAGTAATCCTTTATTTCAAAATGCTCAATTAAGGCATAGAGCATGCGCGTGGGCGATGATGTGGCAACACCTAATTTATATCCTTTCGTTTTAAGTGTATCAAGCAGTGCTATTGCACCGGGCATTACCCTTGCTTCGGCTTTCGAAAGCTCGATGATGTCATCTACGATTTCTTCTGATACCGTTTCTACAGAAGCTCCTTGCCAAGGATATTTTATAGCCCAATAAGCCACCACCTCATGAATTTTCAAGCCAGTAGTTTCTTTAAATTGCTGTGCTTGGATAGGGATATGATGTCGCTCGGCTATGCGCAACATACTCTTGCTCCAAAGGGGTTCTGTGTCTAATAGTAGCCCATCCATGTCAAATATTACTGTGTCTATCATGCTCGTTTTCGAATTGTGTTGCAAATATCAAACTTTGACGGGGGAGTTTCGGGGGATTTTCGGTAGAAAGAAAAAATAATACTAATTTCTAAAGCTTAAATTGATAATTTTGCAGCTCAAAATGCACTATTTTTTATGAAGTTTAAAGCTTTTTATGCGTTACTACTGGGCACTTCCCTACTAGCTACGCCATCAATGGCACAGACCAAAACTGCGGCTACTACTGCCAAGGGTACTGCTGGCCAAGGTAACATCAAGTTTACAGAATTTGATTTGGCAAATGGCCTACATGTCATCTTACACGAAGACCATGCAACACCTATCGTTACTGTTTCGGTGATGTACCACGTTGGTTCTAAAAATGAAGACCCTCAGCGTACAGGTTTTGCACATTTTTTTGAACATTTATTGTTTGAAGGCAGTGAGAATATAGGTCGTGGAGAATATATGAAATTGGTACAGGCCAATGGTGGACAGCTCAACGCCAACACTTCTCAAGACCGTACTTTTTACTTCGAAACCCTACCTTCTAACCAATTGGAGCTTGCCTTGTGGATGGAGTCTGAGCGTATGTTTCAGGCAAAAATTGATGACATAGGTGTAGAAACACAGCGCAAAGTAGTGAAGGAAGAAAAGAAACAAAGTTTTGACAACCGCCCTTATGGTCAGTTGCTCAACGTAGTTTTCGACAACCTATTTACAGTACACCCTTATCGCTGGAGCCCTATTGGCAAAGAACAATACATAGATGAGGCAAAGATTACAGAGTTTATGGACTTTTATAAAACCTTCTATGTACCCAACAATGCCGTATTGGTAATTGGTGGCGATATCACAGAAGCTACTGCAAGACCATTGATCGAAAAGTATTTTGCTACTATACCCAAAGGCACCAAAGAAATACCACGCCCTACACAAGTAGAGCCTGCCCAAACAGCCGAAAAGCGCGTTACATTCTACGACAATGTACAATTACCAGCTGTAATATTTGCTTATCACGGAGCAGCAATGGGTACCGATGATTTTTATGCACTTCAATTATTGAACCAATTATTGTCGCAAGGCAAGAGCTCTCGTTTCCAAAAAGAAATTGTAGACAAAGAGCAGAAAGCACTTGCCGTAGGTGCATTTGCATTGCCCAATGAGCAGCCTGGCGCTGTTATGATGTTTGGTATAGCCAACATGGGTGTGAAACCAGAAGAGCTAGAAAAAACAATGGATGCTGAAATAGCTAAAGTATTAGCTACCCCACTCACAGACATGGAATACAAAAAATTGATGAACCAAGCCGAAAATGATTTTGTAAGCCAAAACAGCCGTGTGGCAGGTATTGTAGAAAACCTTGCTACTAACTATACTTATTTCCGCGATGCCAATCTTGTAAACACAGAATTGAGCAAATACAACAAAGTGACCAAAGAAGATTTGCAACGTGTAGCTAAAAAATACTTCACAAAGGAAAATCGTTTGGTGGTTTACTATTTGCCAAAAGCCGAAGAAAAGAAATAATTTTTTAGATCAAAGTCAATTCCTTGTTTTTACACAAAAGAAAATACGCAATGAAAAAAATAACATTATCAATTATAGCTCTAGCGCTTACAGCAAGCTCTTGGGCACAAACTTTAGACCGTAGCCAAAGACCTAAACCAGGCCCGGCGCCCGAGGTCAAATTGGGTAAAACCGAATCTTTTACTTTGCCCAACGGGCTCAAAGTATTTGTGGTAGAAAATCACAAATTACCTACCCTTTCTATTTCGCTACAGCTCGATATCCGTCAGGAGCTACAAGGCTCAATGGCCGGCTACTCCGACTTTGTAGGCGAGCTACTAGCTAGCGGCACCAAGACACGTAGTAAAGACAAACTCAATGAAGAGATTGACTTTATTGGGGCAAGTATTTCTGCAAATGCCGAAGGCGCTTTTGCTTATGGTCTAAAAAAGAACCAAGCAAAAATGATGGAAATCTTGAGCGACATGATACTAAACTCCAGCTTCAAACAAGAAGAACTGGATAAGCTAAAGACCCAAACCTTATCGGGACTAGAAACCAGCAAAAACGACCCAGATGCCATGATGGGCAATGTAGAAAAAGTGCTGAACTATACTACCAACCACCCCTACGGCGAAGTAGAAACCGAAGCTACCATCAAGGCCATTACGCTAGAGCGTTGCAACCAATATTACCAAACCTACTTTCGCCCAAACGTAGCCTATATGGCTATTGTAGGCGATGTGACGGCAGCCGAAATAAAACCACTTGTAGCCAAATACTTTGGTGCTTGGGTAAAAAAAGACGTGCCTGTAGCCTTGTATAGCGAGCCCGAAGCACCCTTGTCGCCAAAGGTAGCTTTTGTACCACGCGATGCCTCTGTACAAAGCGTTATTAGCGTTACCCGCCCAATAGACTTGAAACCCGGCACACAAGACGTGTTTGCCGCAAGCGTTGCCAATACCATATTGGGCGGTGGCTCTCAAGGTCGTTTGTTTCTAAACCTTCGTGAGAAAAAAGCCTGGACTTATGGCTCTTACTCTAGCCTTAGCCCCAACCCATTGGTAGGTGCATTTAGTGCCGAAGCCAAAGCGCGCAACCCTGTAACGGATAGCTCTGTAGCCGAAATTTTGGCAGAAATGAGCCGCATGCAAACCGAAGACGTAGACCAAGAGTCTTTGCAAAATACCCTGAATTATATCAGCGGCAACTTTGCCATAAGCCTAGAAGCGCCGCAGCGTGTAGCACAATTTGCCATCAATATCGACCGCTACAAATTGCCTGCCGACTATTACCAAACTTACCTCAAAAAGCTAAACGCAGTAACCATTGCCGACGTGAAAGCTGCTGCTCAGAAATACATGAACCCCCGCAATATGAACATCATAGTAGTGGGTAGCAAAGACGAAGTAGCTAGTAAACTAGGCCGTTTTGCCAAGAACAATATCATTACTTATTACGACAATTACGGCAACGTAATAGTGCCCTCCGAAACAAAATCTGCCGGTAACGTAAAAGCAGAAGATATCCTTAAAAACTATGCCAATGCCATAGGCGGCGAAAAAGCCATTAAAGCATTGAAAGATGTAAAAACTATCCGTAAAGGCACACTACAAGGCGGCGAAATTACCATCATGAACTTCCAAAAAGAAGGTGGTAAAATAAAATCGGTTGTTAATGGTACTTTCAATGGCCAAACCATGAACTTGAATCGTATGGTGTTTGATGGCACCAAAGGATACCAAGAAGCACAAGGCAAGAAGAAAAACCTTGAAGCAGACGAAATAGACGAAGCAAAACAACAAGCCGATATGCAAGCCGAGCTACACCCCGAAAAATACGGCGTGAAGCGTAGCGTAAAAGGTATCGTACAAGTAAACGGTGCCGATGCTTACTTGGTAGAAGCTATAGACAAAAGCGGTAAAAAATCATCAGAATATTACGATGTAAAAACAAGCTACCTAGTAAAGAATGTAGGCGCTGGCGAAGGCGAAAATCCAGGTATGGTATCGGAGTTTGCCGACTACAAAGAAGTGCCAGGCACCAATGGATACAAAATGCCTTATACAATGAAGATGATGGGTGGCGAATTCAAAATCCAATCTGTAGATGTCAATAAAGGTATTTCGGACAAAGAGTTCGATGTGAACTAGAACACCGATAATTTATTTACAATCCAAACGCCGCAAACTAATGTTTGCGGCGTTTTTGTTTTAAGCTGTACAATAATTGCGCCTGCCCACGCATAGCGCTACTGCTAGGCTATGCGGGTATTTTGTGAGGCTACTAAAATTGAAAATTCTTTTAAAAATATCTTACTACATTCGCTATAGCGCATTATAGCCTCTTTGCTTCTTTTTTATACTTAAAATGAAAAGAAAAAGGGAGATGAGTAGCGGGTATAGATAAGTTGGCAGAAACCTTTAAAATAAAGAAAAATGGAATTAAACTCATATTTTGAACTAATCACAAGACAAGGGAAATTAAATAGCATACTAATGCTTGGAATAAAGAGAATTGAAACCGACAATTTCGGGACACCACAAGACAATACTGGTTCTTTCTTCCCGAGAATATTTATATACTACTTGAATGACAATGTCGTGAAACTGGATTTTGAAAACGATGCAGTGGAACAAGCTAAGGAAGCTTACAGAAGTATTACTAAAATTAGCGAAGAGAATATGAAATACATTGTCGACAATAATATGCTTGAACAAGTTTTCAAAATTTCAAAATGACAGACACTACAAGTAAGGCATCATCTAACTGCACCTACAAGAAATTGGCGGTTCAGTGGTTAAATCAAGCTTTTTACTTCTATCAAAGGTTGTACTTGATTGACAGTGGAGTGTTCCGAAATTACCAACTTCTTGTAGCTGCAAATTATGGGCAATGTTAATACCGATATAATGAGACAATTTTTATTCATATCGATGATAGTTTTTCTTTGCAATAATTCATTTGCACAGACAGACGATTGCCAAATTGGAACTGACAGTGCCAAAGCGGACTATTCAAAAGGCACACTGCGGATTTATATTTTCGGACTGACAAACA
>JADLEN010000151.1 GCA_020846105.1 Chitinophagaceae bacterium
AAAGAAACCGTACCAAAAAAAGATTTCTTTCCAAAAGTATTTTAGCAGCAATTGGTCAATCATAATTCATTTTTTGGCAAATACGACTATCATCGTATTGCATAGTTTTACAAAGCGAGTACTTTTGTAAAAGATTTTCACCCTTTTAAAATTTTAAACAATGAACAAAAAATTATTTTTGCTTGCAATTGCAGCAATGGGCTCATTAGCCTCATGTAACAAGGACGATGCGTCAACGACGCCAACACCTTCCCCATCGCCCACTCCAGCACCTACACCCTCGCCTGCGTATACAAGTGGCCATGGTGCTGTTGTAGCCTTAATCACGCGTACTACTACCCAAACAGCCGTTGGCCCGTACGATATTGATTTAGGTACAGGAGTTGCAGTATTTGGCAATCTTAGCACTGCTGCATACACCGATGCAGGAACAGTAACGCTTAATGGCAAAGAATTGGCAAAGCAAACGAATGGTTCCTATGTATTTATCCCTACTGCGCTAGACGCAACAGGTATAAGTGATTTAGATTCTAAAATCGATTGGACGGTAGGTACACCAGCATTTTCTTATAGTGCTACACCTAGCACAGGAAGAGGCATGCCAAAAGTAGGCGCTATGGATGGCACATTTACCACTATAGATTTAAAATCAGACTTTACTTTAGGTATTACGGGTACGCTTTCTAACGCCGATTCTATTTATTATCAAATAGCAAGCCCTAATGGCAAATATGCATTGAAGCGCGTAGGCGGCACAACAAGAACGGTAACCTTTACCGCAGCTGAATTGAAAGATTTAGGTACAGGTATTGGAGGTAGTGTTGTTATTGCAGCTTTCAACCACCAGCTTAAAACCTTTAGTGGCAAAGACATTCACTTTATCAATGAATTGGCTTTGGCTAGAACAGTAGAAATGAAATAATTCGCTTCCTTTTATAAAAAAATAGGGCCTAGTAATAATTATTAGGCCCTATTTTTTTGTATTTTGCTCAGAATGCCAAAAAGAATGTACTTTTATAAACCTTAATCACACATAAAATAAATAATGGGCAGGAGGTTTTTATTTGTTGTTTTTAATCTTTGGTTCTGTCTTTGGGCACAACAAAAATCAATGGCTCAGTCCATTCATTTTTCGCAATTCTATAATGCCCCATTACTATTAAATCCTGCCAATACAGCACTTATACCTGAAGCAGACTATAGATTAGGTGCCGTACATCGTAGCCAATGGGCCGCTATACCTGCCCCATATACTACCACCACCATTTATGGCGATTTCCAAGCACTTCGCAATCGCAATGAAACAAACTGGCTGGGGGTAGGTTTTGCAATATTCAATGATAAGGTTGGTGATGGAAAACTTAGTTTATTTCGTTCCGAGGCATTAATGGCCTACCATATTCAGGTAGGGGATATGCACATGCTATCGCTTGGTGCATCTGCATATCATGGGGCAAGAAGTGTCAATTTTAGCAAATTTTCATATCCTGTACAATGGGATGGTTATACCTTCAATAGAGACAACCCAAACCAAGAAGGGAAGGGCTTAGAAAAATCTAGTTTCAACTCCTTTTCTCTAGGGCTCAACTATGCATTCTTCCCTAACGATGCTATGTATCTAAAGGTAGGTTTTGCCACAGCTAATATAAATAAGCCCACCGAAACTTTCTTTAAGGACTCTGATAATAAATTAGCTTATAGACACTCAGCTAATATAGATTTAATGCTCAAGACCGCGGCCAATGTAATCCTCAATCCATCAGCATATTATAGTACTCAAAGTGGCGCAAAAGAGCTTATTTATGGCACTACAGTATTGGTAAATATGTATAAACCAACGGAGCAAATTGCAGCAAATCAATTGATATTTGGCGCCTATCATAGGCTTGGCGATGCAGTGGTTGGGCTCGTTGGCCTACAGCGCAATGGCTTAAGATTTACTACTAGTTACGACTATACCATATCTGCGTTACCCATCAATGCTGGTAAAGGTACAGGTGCTTTAGAATTAGCAATTCGCTACGAAGGTTTTTATGGCGAAAATGGCAAAGGACGAAACCTTTACCATTGTCCAAGATTCTAACAACAATCTTATAAAAACTTCTCGCCTTTATTGCGCTTAATATCGGCAACATACTCTTTTATATGTTGCTCATTTGCACGTTCACAAATCATCAATACATCGGGCGTGTCAATAACAATAAATTTTTCTAAACCTTGTAATAATACCAACTTTTTATCAGGAGCTTTTACCATACATTCTGCGGCATCTATTATTATTACATTTTTTCCGTGCACAGCATTACCTAAGTAATCCTTTTCCGAATTTTCATAAGCACTTTCCCAGGTACCCAAGTCACTCCATCCAAATTGTGCTGGTGCCACAAAAACATTGTCAGCCTTTTCCATAACTGCATAATCAATAGATGTATTGGTACACAAAGGATAAGTCTTTTCTATTTCGTGGTATTCCTCGTCAGTGTTATAATGCTTCAAGTTCTTAAACAGGTCGTCCATTTCTTGCTCATACTTTGCAAATGCCGTTATTATGGTCTGTACAGTCCACAAAAAGATACCTGCATTCCAAAGAAAATCGCCACTTTTAAGGAAAGCTCTTGCAATTTCTAAATTAGGCTTTTCAGTAAAAGTTTTTACTTTAAAAACCTGATCTATTGATTTTGTTTGGTCGTATTGAATATAGCCATATCCAGTATCAGGCCTAGTAGGCTTAATACCCAAAGTCAATAATGAGGCATTATTTTTTACAAAATCCAGGCCATCAAACATGCTTTGCCTAAAGGCCAATTCATCCAAAATTAAATGATCCGCAGGGCTCATTATAATATTGGCATTAGGGTTCAGCGCATGTATTTTATGTGCAAAATATACTGCACAGGCAGCAGTGTTTTTCCGAGAGGGTTCACTCACAATCTGATGGTCCAAAATCTCGGGTATTTGCTCCTTTATAAGTGGTGCATAACTGTGATTGGTAATGAAATAAATATTCTCGGGAGGGCAAATATCTTTGAACCTTCTATAAGTCCATTGCAATAAAGATTGGCCAGTGCCTAGGATATCTAAAAATTGTTTGGGGTAATCGGTACGGCTTATTGGCCAAAACCTACTTCCGATTCCTCCGGCCATAATAGCCACATAATTATTCTGAATGCTCATTCTATTTCTATTGCTGTAAAAGTACAAAATCTAAAACAGAAGTTACATAAAACATCCGCTTTAGATTCTATTGTAAGGCCCAAAAAACAAATAAATGCCGATACAAAAAGATGCATCGGCATTGTATTGAAACTTGTTATTGTAATTACTTTACTTCAGCAATCAATTTCTTGAAAGCTTCAGGCTCGTTCATTGCCAAGTCAGCAAGAACTTTACGATTTAGCTCAATGCCTTTTTCAGACAATTTGTGCATAAATACAGAGTAACTCATACCCTCTTCACGTACACCAGCATTGATACGAGTAATCCAAAGGCTACGATAGTCGCGCTTCTTTAATTTACGTCCTACATATTTGTAACCAAGGCCTTTCTCAAGTACGTTTTTGGCAACTGTATATACATTTTTACGTTTTCCGTAAAAACCTTTAGCCTGAGCTAATATTTTTTTTCTTTTTGCGCGCGATGCAACCGCATTTTTCGAACGTGGCATACTTTATTTTATTAGTAATAATTAAAAATTGTTTATCGCATGCACAGCATACGCTTCACTAAATTCATGTTCGTAGGGTGTACGAACGCCGCTTGGCGCAGATGGCGCTTGCGTTTATTAGATTTCTTAGTCAATAGATGGCTCTTAAAAGCTTTATATCTACGAATCTTACCCGTGCCTGTAACTTTAAAAGTCTTTTTCGCACGAGAGTGTGTCTTCACCTTTGGCATATTCTCAAATTTGGGACTGCAAAGGTAAGGGACTAATATTAAATAATCAAAAAAATATTGAACTTTTCTGAACGGGAACAAAAATACACATAAAACCCAACACCATCAAGGCTTTCAGCTATGTACCCTTTGCGACAAATTGTTAAAACTATCTTAGCTACACCCTAAATATGCCTACGGGCAGCTTTTATAATTTAAGTTTGCAGGTACAATTTTAGCTTATGCGTTTTCAATCATTTACAATATTATTACTGCTTACCATCACCCTATTTGCTTGCAGCAACGACAAAAACAAGTTCGTAATAGCAGGCGAAATATCAAACATGCCCGAGCAAGTTATATTGCTTGAAGAAATGGGTATCAACGAAACCAAAATACTCGACTCCGTAAAGTCAAAGTCCAACGGGCACTTCGAGCTATCAAGTGCTAGTATGGAGCCGGGCCTTTACCGCCTACACTTCACCGACAACAAATACATCCTACTTTCCATCTTCAACGAAAATGTAAAAATCACTGCCGACTGGAACAACCTTGAGCAATACAACGTCACCGGCTCAGAAGGCTCTAGCAGCCTCAAAGGCTTTTTCCAAAACGTACGTAGCCACATCAACGACATCAACACCATTACAATAGTCATGGACAGTATGCGCATGCGTGGCAACGACTCCCTGCTCAAAATGGCCACCCAAGAAATGAGCGACCTCAACGTAAAGCTCACCTTGTTTATCGAAAACTATGCCGACACCACCCACTACCTACCCAACGCACTCTTTGCCGTACAAATACTAAACCCCACCGTCGAAAAACCCTTCCTAGACGCATTTGTAGCCGCAATACCCACCAGATTCCCAAACCAAAAACTAGGCAAAGACTTTGCCCAACGATACACCACCGGCCCCAACACCACTACCGCCCCCGAAGACCAAGGCATAGCAGATGGCAGCCTAGCACCCGAAATATCAATGCCCACTCCAGACGGCAAAACCATTACCCTTGCTAGCCTACGTGGCCAATACGTACTCATAGACTTTTGGGCATCTTGGTGCACACCCTGCCGCAAAGAAAACCCCAACGTTGTAGCAGCATACCGCATGTTCAAAGACAAAAACTTTACCATACTAGGCGTATCATTAGACAACGACAAAGACAAATGGATGAAAGCCATCGCAGCAGACAAGCTAGCCTGGCCCCAAGTATCAGACCTCAAAGGCTGGGAGTCTATAGCCGCCCGAGACTACAACATATCCTCCATCCCATCCAACTTCTTGATAGACCCCAACGGCAAAATCATAGCCCGAGACCTTCGCGGCCCAGACCTCGAAAACATACTTCAAGAAGTTTTGAAATAACACAGCACACATGCCTCAAGCCGTAATAACACTACAGCAAATACACAAAAGTTACTACCTCGGCAAGCAAGCACTACCCGTGCTCAAAGGCATAGACCTTACCGTGCACCGCAACGAGTACCTAGCACTCATGGGCCCATCAGGCTCTGGCAAGTCTACACTCATGAACATTATTGGCTGCCTAGACACCGCCACCACAGGCACCTACATCCTCAACAACAAAGACGTAAGCCTCATGGACGACAACGAGCTAGCCGCCGCCCGCAACACCGAAATCGGCTTCGTGTTCCAACAATTCAACCTCATGCCCCGCCTCAGCGCACTCCAAAACGTAGCACAGCCCCTCATATACGCAGGCATAGCCAGTGCCGAACGCCAAGAGCGCGCCTGGGCCATGCTAGCCAAAGTAGGCCTACAAGACCGCGCAAAGCACCTACCAAACGAGCTTTCTGGCGGCCAAAGCCAGCGCGTAGCCATAGCCCGCGCACTTATAAACAACCCATCCCTTATACTAGCAGACGAGCCCACCGGCAACCTAGACACCAAAACATCTGTAGAAATAATGGACCTCTTTGCCAGCATACACGCCAGCGGCAACACCGTAATGCTCGTAACCCACGAAGACGATATAGCCCAATGCACCCGCCGCATCATCCGCATCCGCGATGGCGTAGTAGAGGCAGACGAAGCCCAATAAGCACCACCCACACTTAATACCAAAACCCTATTTTTTACTAGGGCGTGCCGCCGCCCCCCTATAGCGCTTGCTAGCAAAGGGGCGGCGTCCGGCTATCCGCTCCTACTCCGCCACAAGGCCGCCGCCGCAAAGGCTTCAGCGGGGTATCCACTGCTATCCGTCACGCTTGCGTGGCTGCTAAAATCAAAAAAGGTTAATCAATCCTACCGACCGATTAACCTTTTCACTTTTTAACGCTTTAACCAAAAAACTAAGCGTCCAAATAAAACTCAACATTCACAATTACGGGGTTGGGTGTAGCATTACGGATGTTCAGGAAGGTAGCCCCGTTGATGTCGTAGCCAAGGCTAGCCGCCGTCACACGGTTGTTGCTACCGCTGCTCAGTGCTTGCTCGCTCACAAAGCTGCTATCATCTGCCCCAAAACCCACCGCCACGCCTTGCGGTATGTTTTGCGGTAGTATAAATTTGATATCCGCAGCACCAGTAAACTCCGCAGCAATAGGTGCATAATCTACCGTAGTTACCACGCCCAAGCCGCCACAGGTCACGGGTGTAGCCAAGTCGGGGTTGCTGTGTGTGGGATTGTTATCTATGCTTAGGCTCAGTTTCCACTCGGCGTATAGCAGGGGGTCTTCGTCTATAAAGGTTTGCATGTGCAGGTCTAGCTCGCTTCTTATTTTATCGGCTTGCTGCATCAGCGGTTTTAGGTTATCATTGTGTAGTTCAGACAGTTCGGTGGCGCGCTTGGGCTCTGGCAATGCAGCTATTAGCGCAACAATAGCCGCTTGTAGCGCCACAAAGTCGGCAGCATCTACACCCTCTAGGTTGGCTACATCGGGCAGTGCCTCGTCGTGTAGTTTTTGGGCAGGTATGGGCAGGTAGCTGTCTTTCATATGCTCCAATTCCGATTTTGTAAAATCGGAAATAAGCAATTTAGAGTTGTTCACACCTCCGCTATAATAGCTAGCGGCGGCACGCCCTATTTTTAGCATTATTCTTTTTACCTCTGTTACTTTTTCATACTTGTCTAGTGTATAACCACTGTTGTCTTGGTCGGCAAGACCAATGGTAGTACCAATGCTTGTTACTACATTATTAAAGGTGATGGCTAGCGGCGGTATCTTGCTGCGGGCGGCTACTTTGGCAGCATTATCGCTCAGAAAATCAATCGTTTTTCGGTACGAATCGAACTTGGAAAAATTGTAATCATTCATAAGATTGAAATTTAATAGTTAAACAATAAAATAAAGTTAAGGGGTTAAATGTATATTTTGAACACCCATACCAAAATATTTTTTCACATTGCCTTTCTTCGTCTAAAACACTCGAATATAAAGTTACTGCGCTCAATTATTTACTCATAGTTAGTATATACTTATTCTGAGCTCGTAAATACTCGGTCTGAGCTTACAAATACTCAGTCTGAGCTCACAAATACTCGTTCTGAGCTCACAAGTACTCAGTCTGAGCGCGCAAATATTTATTAAGAGCTTTAAAAGCAAAATATTTTTACTACATTTGGGCTAATAAAAACCAAAATGCAATGCTACATTGGCGCGTCAAAGAGATGCTAATAGAAAAGGGATACCCACACCCACACAAGTGGCTGCTGAAACGCAAGATGAGCAGCGCTACAGCCGTAAAAATAATGCACGATAAGCAGCAGCGAGTAGATTTGAAACACCTCAATGCCATTTGCGAGGCAGCCTACTGCACCCCCAACGATCTCTTTACCTGGCAGCCCGTAGAGGCCGCTCGTTTCAAGCCCTCGCACCCTATGCAAGCCCTACGGGCAAGGGCTATAGCCAACATCAACCACAAAATAAAAAGCCT
>JADLEN010000152.1 GCA_020846105.1 Chitinophagaceae bacterium
ATTGGAGGGAAATATTGCCGTGAAACTACCACTACCTCCGGGTTGCCTCACATCCTTATGGAACAACGAAATTCGATTTTATAAAAGTTATTTTGAAAAATATCCCGACTATTATTTGAGTGGTGATGGAGGATATCGAAATGCGGATGGCTATCATTTTGTAATGGGAAGAGTGGATGATGTAATTAATGTAAGTGGGCACCGATTGAGTACTGGAGAGATGGAAGAAATTATTGCTAGCCATCCTGCTGTTGCGGAATGTGCTGTAGTAGGCATTGCTTGCGAGTTGCGCGGACAAAGACCTATTGGCTTGCTTGTTTTAAAAAATGGAGTGTCAATCGAAGAGTTGGAAATAGAAGAAGCATTAATTGCTTTGGTGAGAGAAAAAATAGGCGCAATTGCAGTATTTAAAAATGCCTTGATTGTGGAAAGGCTACCGAAAACAAGAAGCGGAAAAATTTTGCGAAAAACTATCTGTGAAATTGCCGATGGGAAAAAATATACCATACCCTCTACCATCGACGACCCAAGCATTTTGAAAGAAATAGAAACGGCTTTGATAAAACGGCAAATTGGCAATATTGCCGCCAATAAAGTAGAATAGTATTCCCGAAAATAAAATAACCGACACTAAATTGGCGTCGGTTATTTTGTAAATAATTTAGGTAAAAAACTAAATCACCATATTGATCATTTTGCCTTTTACAAAAATAATTTTCTTGGGAGTTTTGCCTTCTAGCCATTTTTGTACTATTTCATTTTCCATCACTACCTTTTCGATGTCCGCTTGCGAAGCATCGAGCGCAAACTCAAGTTCGGTGCGGGTTTTGCCATTAATAGCTACAGGATAAACTTTGCTATTCTCCGTTACATAGCGTTCTTCGTATTTCGGGAAATCTGCTAAAATAATAGAATCAGTTTCACCCATTTGCTGCCAAAGCTCTTCGGCAATATGTGGCGCATAAGGCGTGATTAATTGCACCAAAGGTTTCAATATTTCGCGCTTGTGGCAATTCAAATCTGTTAGTTCATTCACCGCTATCATAAACTGACTAACGGCTGTGTTGAACGAAAAACGCTCGGTATCTTGCTCTATTTTTTTAATGCTTTTGTGCAATGCTTTTAGCTCGGCTTCTGTAGCTGCTTCTTCTGTTACAATCCATCCTTTTGCATCATCATTGTACAAACGCCAAAACTTGCGCAAGAAGCGATGCACGCCTTCAATACCTTTGGTATCCCAAGGTTTGCTCACATCCAATGGCCCCAAAAACATCTCGTACATACGGAAAGTATCCGCGCCATATTGTGCGATAATATCATCTGGGTTTTTTACATTAAATTTTGATTTAGACATTTTTTCAGTCTCAACTTTTACTTTAATGTACTCACGATTACTTTCACTTTTTAACCATTGGGGCTCTAAAAATTTTGAAAGTTCGATTTTTCTTTCAGGATATTCGTCTAACCATTTATGATATGATTCTTTGTAAAGAATATCACCACTTTCAATAAAATCACCAACATCTTTAAGTCGATATAATCCTAGTTGAATTTCGGGTCTAAAGCTCCATTCCAATTCTTCTCCATTATTGTTTCCGATTACAAATTCTTCTGGTATTTCGTTAAGTGATAAAATTCTATGGTAAGAATATCCAACATTGAAACTGTTGTTAGACTTAGATTTTGCAAAATAATTTTTCAAATCAACGAAATAGGAAAACGCAGTAATCATCCCCTGATTCACCAACTTTTTAAAAGGCTCATCAAAACCGATGAAACCTAAGTCGTACAAGGCTTTTGTCCACATACGGCTATACAGCAAATGCCCCACAGCGTGTTCCGTGCCACCAATATAAATATCTACTTGATTCCAATAATCGGTAGCAGCACGGTCGGCAAATTCGTGCTCGTTGTGCGGGTCCATAAAACGCAAAAAATACCAAGAAGAACCTGCATAGCCGGGCATTGTGTTGGTCTCGTAACCTTCTTCTTTCCAAGAAGCAATATTCGCCAAAGGACCTTCGCCGTCGGGGCCAGGGCCATAAGATTCCACGTGTGGCAATTCGAGCGGTAATTCCATTTCACTAAGTGGATAAGCAATACCATCTTTCCATTTAATAGGGAAAGGTTCGCCCCAATAGCGTTGGCGGCTAAAAGCCGCATCGCGCATTCTAAAATTTACTTTTGCCTCACCAATTTTATCAGCAAGCATCCGCTCAATCACTTTGACAGCAGCATCTTTGGGCGAAAGGCCATTAATAAAATCACTGTTCACTAAAGTGAAATCCTTCTCTGCATAAGCCTCTTCTCCATTGTATTTTTCACCGATAATATTAGTTATCGGTATTTGAAAATGTTGGGCAAATTTATGGTCGCGTTCATCGCCACAAGGCACCGCCATAATAGCGCCCGTACCATATCCTGCGAGCACATATTCCGAAATCCAAACAGGAATTTCCTTGCCCGAAAACGGATGAATTGCATAAGCTCCAGTAAAGCAGCCAGAAATCTTTTTCTCTGCCATACGCTCGCGCTCAGAGCGGCTTTTGACGTAAGTAATGTATTCTTCTACAGCTTGCTTTTGCTCCTCGGTACTAATGCTCGATACTAAATCGTGCTCGGGTGCAAGCACCATAAAATCAACACCAAAAATTGTATCGGGGCGAGTTGTGAAAACAGGGATGTTGGCTGTTGTGTTTTTTATTTGAAAAGAAATTTGAGCACCCACACTTTTGCCAATCCAATTGCGTTGCATTTCTTTCATCGCCTCGCTAAAATCCACTGTATTCAAGCCATCCAACAAACGGTCGGCATATTCGGTAATGCGGAGGTACCATTGGCGCAATTTCTTTTTCACTACAGGATGCCCGCCACGTTCGCTCAGGCCATTCACCACTTCGTCATTCGCCAAAACTGTACCCAAAGCCTCGCACCAATTCACCTCGCCAAAGCCACAAAAAGCCAAGCGATAATTCATCAAAATATCCTGCTGTTCTTTTTCAGTAAAAGCATTCCATTCGGTTGCAGTGAACCTTAATTTTTCATCCGCAGGGCAAATATGTTTTGCATTTCCTTCATTTTCAAAAACAGAAACTAACTCTGGTATCGGAACTGCTTTCTGTAGTTTTTTATCAAAATAACTATTGAACAATTGCAAGAAAATCCACTGCGTCCAACGATAATATTTCTTGTCGCTTGTGCGCACTTGTCTGTCCCAATCGTAGCAAAAGCCAATATTGTCAAGCTGTTCGCGGTAGCGAGCAATATTCTTTTTGGTAGTATCCACTGGGTGCTGACCCGTTTCAATAGCATATTGCTCGGCGGGCAACCCGAACTCATCGAAGCCCATTGGGTGCAACACATTGAAGCCTTTCATACGTTTGTATCGCGCATAAATATCTGAGGCTATATAGCCTAAGGGATGACCTACGTGCAGCCCTGCACCGCTTGGGTACGGGAACATATCGAGGATGTAAAACTTAGGTTTATCGCTAGTGTTGCTTACTTTATAAACGCCCTCATCATTCCACTTTTTCTTGGCGTTTTGTTCAATTTCTTTAAAATTATATTCCATAATTATTATTCTCGAAAATAGAGCGCAAAAGTAAGCAAATAAAGCTGCTAAAATGGGCGCTTTCCCACACTAAAAAACGAAAGCAATTAACTAATAAGACGAGCCTGCACCACCACCACCAGAACTGCCACCACCAAAACCTTCGGCGTTTGTATTCATATCCACACCGTCGGGTTGGGCACTCATATTTTGGGCAATTATTATTGCCTCTGTATTGCTATTGAGGTATTCGCTTTCGTCTTCATCCTCATCGAAAGTAATACCATGTTTGGGCGACTTGAGGTAGCGTATACTGAAATAGGCAAGTAACATCATCACCGCGCCTACAATAGTCAAAGTGATTTCGGGATGCCCAAGACTGAAATAATATTTAAAAGTCAAAATGCTTGCAGCTACCAAGACTAAGCCTACCCAAAGTTGCAATTTTTGTTTTTTGCGCAAGCCCCAAAAAATATAAAGAAGTGGCACAACTGCTGTAAAAAGGTAAAAGAAAAATGCCAATGGAATATCACCACCTTTCGGAATTTGAAGCCCAAAATATTCGATACTTGCCTCGCGAATAACAAAATAATTGCCTGCTAAATAAAATAGCATCAAGGCCACAGATTGCAATGTAGCAAAGCATTCTGTCCAAAAACGAAGCTCCTCTTTTGATTTGTATTTTTCTGAAATTTCATAAATAACCACCGAAACAACCATAAAGCAAAAAGGCATAATCAGCTTTGCAATAGCACCCAACTTGAGAATCAACAAAAACAGAACTGTGTAAATACAAAGCGTAAAAAATATAGTAATTAGCCTGTCGGCGTAACGTGCTGCTGCAAAAAAAAGAAAAGGGCACATAATGATAAAGACGCCAACATTTTCTAAAAACGAAGTATCGAATACCTTAAAAATACTAACCAGTGCTGAAAAGAAAAAAGAAATACCTAAATAGAGTAAAGCCTCATCGATACCAGAATTATAAAGTTGCTTGTCAGGATTTTTGATCAACAGCTCGAGTATTGCAAAGCAAACAACTGTAAAAAGTAAACTTGAAAAATTAAAGAAAGTATTAGAATCACTATTCCCGATTAAATTTGAAAATGTGATAGTATATAGCCCAATAGCCGAAGAAATTAAAAATAAAGCGAAGAGAAAAAGACCAATTTTTACAAAAATATTGGGCGTGTAAAATGGGTTGGCAAATTGATTTTCTACAGCTTGAAATTGCTCATTAGAAAGCAATCGGTGCCGAAACCAACTTTTTGCTTTGCGCAAAACCTGAACCTTATCTAAGCTTGATTTTTTATACGCAATCATTTTTTGAGCCCCAATATTTTACGATGATTAATAAAGAAAAGGATAACACCTGCACAAGAACCAATAGTATAAAACATGCCAAAAGTCAATAGGCCGTCACCTGAATTATCTAAGGATAATAGTGTGGAAAATATGGTGTAGGTAATAGCAATATAGCTGTAAATTGTAGCTAAAAGGAGGAACCAAAAAGATTGGCTTTTTATGGCGTATCGAATATAATAATAAGAGAAAGGCGCCATTAAAATGATGGCGGCTTTGTTTTCGAAAAGCAAAACCAAACTAGCAGCCATTATCAAATTGATAGCGAAATTGTGATAAGTAAAATCGAAATGTTTTTTGATACTTTTATGCACAGACAATATGGCCCATACAAATAACAATACACCAAAAGCAATGCCTGTAAAGGCTAATGCAATATTGTCGAAGTCCATTCTGTCTAAAAATTGGATGGGCACTACGCGCAAGCCAATAGTGCTTGCAAGACCGGTAATGGCAATAGACAATATGCCTTTGTGATCGAAATAATAGGCACAAAATAAAAGAGCAACTGAAGGCAACATAGTTGCTAACCAATAATATTGTGCACCAAAAACACTGTATTGAAATTGTATGTAAGCCACAAAACTTACCAATAACAAGCAGGCCAATAAAATGATATAATCGAAAAATGGCGAAACCTGTTTTACCTGATAGGGACTATAGTTTTTTGCATTTTTGAAAGCATAAAAAAAGCAAGTAAAACAAGCAATTGCTACGGAAATGATAATTACTTGATGCCCAATAGTCTCAATGTTTTTGTATAATAAAACACCGATGCCTGAGCTTAATAATAATACACCCAAGTACAGAATTGTCCTCAATTCCCAGTGTACAGAAAATAGCTTACCGGCTTCGAAAGCATTGATTTTGCGCAATTCTTCATCATTGATGATTCCGTTTTCGTGAATTCTTTTGGCGTATTTCATTTTTAAAAAACTAGCGCATAAAAGTTAAGTTTACAAAGCAATTGAACACTAAGTGTGCAGCAATATAATACAGCCGATAGTGCAAACTATAAACGTTTTACAAGCTCGCCAATAGGCAGGCCCATAACGTTATAGTAGTCTCCATTTATTTTTTCGATGCCCACCATTCCTATCCATTCTTGTATGGCATAAGACCCCGCTTTATCGAAGGGTTTGTAATGCGTAATGTAGTATTGAATCTGTTGCAAACTCAAAGGACGAAAATAGACCTCTGTAATAACAGAAAATTGTTGAATCTCATTTTTTGTCCAAATACAAACACCTGTAACTACCCTATGCATATTACCCGAAAGGCTTTGCAGCATTGCCATAGCATCTTCAGAGTCTACAGGCTTACCCAAAATTTCATTACCTAAAAGCACAATAGTGTCGGCTGCTATAATTGTATCATCTGGGTAATTTTGAGCTATTGCTAATGCTTTTTTATGTGCCAAAAACGCTGGCACCAGCTCGCCTGCCATTCCTATAGGATTGGTCTCATCTACGTCTGCGGCTATTACAGTAAATTGGTAGCCCGCCTGCTCCATCAACTGTTGCCTGCGAGGAGATTGGGATGCAAGAATTAGTTTATCCATTGGCTTGAAAATAATAAATCAAAAGTGAACCTATACCGAATACCATTATCCATTTTAGATAATGGCTCATTTGATGATAATGCTTTGTAGTCGCTTTTGTGGGCAAATACCATACCCAAACAATTAACGGCATTGCAAGTGCAACAAAAGTATAGACACCCAACAAGCCCTGCACCTTGAAAGATGCAATAAGCAATGGAATGATGGCTAGCAGCGCTATTAATTGCACAAAAACAGAAGTTGTTTTTAGCCCCAACTTTATGGGCATAGTCACACAGCCTTCTGCAGCATCGCCAATATGATCTTCCATATCTTTCACCACCTCTCGCATCCAAGTAAGTACAAAGGCAAAACAAGTATAGATGCCTAATAGCCAAAGAGGGTTGGGCAATTGGGCGTTGGCTTTGTGCATCATTGGAGGCAAAGCTACAAACTGCCATAGCACAGGCTCATACACAAAAAGAGTAAAAATGGTGAGTGCCGTAAGTAATGCCACAACCACATTGCCTATAACAAACATCCGCTTGAAGTGCGATGAATACAAAAACAGCAAAAGTGCACTTAGTATTTGTATACCTATCCAGTGCATTTTATCCA
>JADLEN010000153.1 GCA_020846105.1 Chitinophagaceae bacterium
TACGATTCTGTGGTAATGAATGCTTTTAGTGTAGCAGACACCCCTGTAGTATTTAACTGGACAGGTCCTGGTGGCTTTACGGGCGTAGGACCAAAAATTACTTTTGTGGACGCAGACCCTTCTTTGTCTGGTACCTATTTTGTAACAGCTACTTCTGGTGGCAAAACGTCTTCGCCACTTGCGGTAGAAGTAATTGTGTACCCAAAGCCAACAATACCTAATGTACTGAACGCAAATATGTGCCAATATGAGCCAGACGGAACTTTGAGAACTGATGGTAAAAATGTTATTTGGTACAATGTACCCGTTGGTGGTTTTGGTGACACTATAGCCCCTAAGTTGCCAACTTACACACCCAACACAGCTACTTTCTACCTTACACAAACAGTAAATGGCTGTGTGAGCGATAGAGGAAAAGTGGTAGTGAATGTTTTGTTGAAACCTGCCCCTCCTGTAGTAATATCTCCGGTAACTTATTGCCAACTTCAAGAGCCAGACTTGGCTGCTAAGGGCAACGATCTTAAATGGTACCTCGATTCGGCAGGTGGTGTGGCTAGTACTATAAGCCCTATACCACCAACTGGCTTCCCAGACGAAATAGACTATTATGTAACCCAAACTATTAATGGTTGCGAAAGTGACCGTGTGCGTATAAGAGTAATAGTGTATGAGCAGCCAAACGGTATTGTGCTGCATTACAAGCCTTTTGTGTGCCAATACGATACAGCTTCATTCCTTTACTTCGGTAATGCCTCACCAAGCTTGGAGTACAAATGGTTTAGCACAGACGGAGAATTTATAAGTGGTGGTGGCCAAGGCCCTGTAGTTTATAGGTTTAATGATTGGGGAGACAAAGTAGTGAGCCTTTATGTAAATAATGGCAAGTGTGCTACCTTCAAGATAAACGATACAATAGCCGTACGCCAAGCGCCAACTGCTGCAATAGACTCTGTATGGAGCAATGTATGTATCAACGTGCCAACAACCATAACCATGGACACGACTACATCAAACATTGAAAATTATGTTTGGAACTGGGCTGGTGGTGTTTTGACCAACGAAACAATAAATGGTGGCCCTTACGGCGTGTATTGGACTACACCGGGTACTAAAATATTAGATCTTGTGGTATACCACCGCGGATGCCCATCTTTAACGATAAACCAAGAAGTGATAGTAAGAGACAAGCCAAATGCGTCGATAATATCTGTGGCTAAGGTAACTAACTACGGTGCTGACACCATGGCTTTGTATGGTAAAATATGTTCTAGAGATACATTGGTGTTTACGGCTTACAGAGATACATCTTATCAGTACAGATGGTCGCCGGAATACTACTTTGATGTAAAAAATACTTACATGGCTGCCGATAGAATGAATAATCCTGCATTCGTAAGGGTGGATGTGGTAAATAAGTACGGCTGTAAGTCTGCAGATAGTATGTTTGTAAATGCAGAGTCTTGCTGCGATATGACGATGCCAAATGCCTTTACACCTAATGGCGATAGAAGAAATGATGTCTTCCGCCCGCTGAGAGATGGTAGACAAGAGATTATAACTTTTAGAGTGGTGAATAGATGGGGACAAGTAGTGTTTGAGAGCGCTAACACAGATACCCAAGGATGGGACGGTATGTTTGCCGGTAAAATCCAAGATATGGGTGTGTATCAGTACTATATTAAGTATCGTTGCCTAGATGGTAAGATGTACGAACTGAAAGGTGATGTGACGCTGATAAGATAATAAGCTACTAACAATGGCTAGGTGTAAAAAAAGGAAGACAGGCTGTATGGCTTGTCTTCCTTTTTTGTTGGGGGGTATGGGAGCCTAAGGGCAAATGGCTAGCTGTGGCTATCTTGTGGGCTGCTATGAGTGGTGATGAGGGCAAGGACGTGTGTAAAGGTAAACTGGCGACGTAGGCCAGTTTGGTTTTTGAAGAGGGCTTGGCCATCGGCAAACAGAGTGATGAGGCTGGCATAGATGCTGTTGAAGGCGGCTATCTTGGTATGGGTGGCGTTATAGGCAGCTTGCTCGGCACCAATGAAGGCTATAAAAAGTGTATCGAAGGTGGCAATATGTGCTTGGTAGCTAGTGGCAAAGCTAGCGGGCATGTTTTGGCCAGCACTGAGTGTGGCGCTGTGGGTGACTAAAAAGTTGGCTGCGGAGGTGTTGAGGGATTGGAGCTGCTGCCAATTGTGGTTTTGGGCTTTGGCGTAGCGTGCGGCGCCAGCTTCGGAGAGGCGAAAACGGAGCGTGTCTGTGGGGAAGCTGGTGAGGATATAGCGCTTGAGCTGCTGCCAATGTGATAGGCAATGGCTGGCTTGCTGCTGTAGCTGGATATGGAGGACTTGGAGCTGGGCGCTGCGCACTTGACTATCGGGGAGGGCGTTGGCGGCATCTATGGCGGCGAGGGCTTGGGTGGCTAGCTCTTGGGTGTAATATCCGCGGAGGGTGGCGAAGGCGGGTAGCTGCCGAAGGTAGTTGCCCCAACCGGTGGTAGCAAGGGTTACGAGCTGGGTTTGGGTGCAATGGTACCGGGGCTTGGAAGGCATGACTATGGTGTATGTATGTGAATACTTGGTGGCAATGTAAGAACTTTTGTGGAATAAAAGAAATATCTTGTGTGTTTGGTGATATGGGTGCTGTGAGGGATGGTATTGTTTTAGAGATAAAAAAGATAGAAATAGCGTTGTGCTCTATAGTATGTGTGATGTAGAAAAAATGGACTGTGGTATTTACTATTGATGTTGTGCTATTAGGGATAGTATCTGTGATGTGGTGTATATCTATTGGGAATGATGATATAGTAATAGGGATAGTATAAAATAGTGTTGTGATATTTGATATTGTGTGTGTGGTGTATGGTATGTTTTGTGCGATGGGTAATATTGGTACTGCGATGCTTGTTTTGGTAAGTTTAGAGCAGGATATTGGTGCTTGTGTGGCGCTTGGGTAGTGGTGAATGGCTGTGCGTGGTGTGTGGGTGCTGCTTGGGGTTGGTTTTTTACTGAATATGGGTGCTTGGGTGCTGCTGGGGTGCAAATGTATAGATGATATGTGTGGTGGTGTGTGGGATTTGGTCTATAGGTAGGTGGCATGGCGCTGCTACGCGTAAGGGCGAGGGATTGCAGCGGATATCCTTTTGCCCTTTTTCTGGGCAAAAGATAGCAGCGGAAAGCCCGGTGCTTTAGCACGCCCCCAAATAGTTTTACTAGAAATGTTTTTTTTTACCACAAAGGTTTTTTACCACAAAGGGCACGAAGATTCTTCACAAAGGACACGAAGGTTTTTACCACGAAGGTTTTTACTAGAAATGGTTTTTTTACCACAAAGGTTTTTTACCACAAAGGGCACGAAGATTTTTCACAAAGGGCACGAAGGTTTTTAGTAGGAAGTGTTTTTTATCAAAAAGATTTTGGGCAAAAAGATTTTTGGCACTGAGGGCGCACTGAGGGTGCAATGGGGTGCTGTGGATGGGCAAAAAAAAAAGAGGCAAGCTATTGGGTAGCTTGCCTCGGTTTGTTGTTCTATTTTTTATATTTTTTAGCCTTTGAGTACGTTGCGGCTGATGACTATTTTTTGTACTTCGCTTGTGCCTTCGTATATCTGTGTGATTTTGGCGTCGCGCATCATACGCTCTACGTGAAATTCTTTTACGTATCCGTAGCCACCGTGTATTTGTACGGCTTCGGAGGTTACCCATTGGGCTATTTCGGAGGCGTATAGCTTGGCCATGGCGGCGGCTTGCTCGTAGTCTTGGTGGGCGTCTTTGAGCCAGGCTGCTTTGAGGCATAGTAGGCGGGCGCCTTCGATGGCGGTGGCCATGTCTGCTAGTTTGAAGGCGATGGCTTGGTGGTGTTGTATTTCTTTGCCAAATGCTTTGCGCTCTTTGGAGTATTTG
Organism: Chitinophagaceae bacterium; assembly: GCA_020846105.1. Lineage (GTDB taxonomy): Bacteria > Bacteroidota > Bacteroidia > Chitinophagales > Chitinophagaceae > Rurimicrobium. Next base: position 3,902 of record JADLEN010000153.1, read on the forward strand.
AGGGCTAGCTCGTATGCGCCGCTGGCTATGCCTAGGGCTTGGGATGCTATGCCGATACGGCCGCCAGCTAGGGTTTTCATTGCAAATTTGAATCCGAAGCCGTCTTCGCCAATGCGGTCTGTTTTGGGTACTTTGACGTCTTGAAACATGATGCTGTGGGTGTCGCTACCGCGGATGCCCATCTTGTTTTCTTTGGCGCCTACTACTACGCCGGGTGTGTTTTTGGGGATGATGAGGGCGTTGATGCCTCGGTGTCCTTTTTCGATATCTGTTTGGGTGATAACGATGTAATAGGTGGCGGAGTTGCCGTTGGTGATCCAGTTTTTGATACCGTTGACTAGGTAATGATCGCCCATGTCTATGGCTGTGGTGCGCTGCGATGTGGCGTCTGAGCCTGCTTCGGGCTCGCTGAGCAAGAATGCGCCTATGGCTTTGCCAGATGCTATTTCGGTGAGGTATTTTTGTTTTTGGTCTTCGTTGCCATAGGTTTCGAGGCCCCAGCATACGAGTGAGTTGTTGACACTCATACATACGGATGTGGATGCGTCTATTTTAGAAATTTCTTCCATGGCTAGTACATAAGACACGGCGTCCATGCCAGAGCCGCCGTATTCTGGCGATACCATCATGCCCATAAATCCGAGTTCGCCAAGTTTGGCTATCTGCTCTGTGGGGAATTTTTGGTGTTCGTCGCGCTCTATAACGCCTGGAAGTAGTTCTGTGCGGGCAAATTCGCGAGCGGCAGCTTGTACGGCCAATTGCTCTTCGGAGAGTTGAAAATTCATAAATGAAGTATTGTTTAAAATTGAGAGGGCGAAAATACGCCTTAAAAATAGAAAGTGAAATAATTTTTGATTTTACGGCTATAGGCTTTGCTCTTTGAGGTAGCTTATCCACTGGTCTACGCTCCAAGCGTCTGCTACTTTGAAGTTGCCTATTTGTGTGCGGCATAGGGCTTGTAGGTAGCCGCCGCAGCCTAGGGCTTGGCCATAGTCTTGGGCTAGGGAGCGTATGTAGGTGCCGGTGCTGCAGGTGACCCGGAAATGTACTTCGGGCAGGGCTATTTTTGTAAGCTGGAACTCGCCGATGGTTACAGGGCGTGCGGCAAGGTTTACCTCTTTGCCGGCACGGGCAAGCTCGTATGCGCGCTGGCCGTCTTTGCGAATGGCAGAGTGGGCGGGTGGCATTTGTAGTATATCGCCAATGAAAGCTTTTGTGGCAGCAAGTAAATCTTCTTCGGTAAGATGCTCGTAGGGTTTGAAATTTTCGGGCTCGCTCTCCAAATCGTAAGTAGGGGTGCTAGCGCCTAGGTGTATGATGCCTGTGTACTCTTTGGGTAGCATCTGGTATTCGGTAATTTTTTTGGTAAAAGGGCCCGTGCAGCAAATGAGTAGGCCTGTGGCAAGGGGGTCTAGGGTGCCCGCATGGCCTATCTTGGCTTGGATGGGCTTGCGTAGTTTGTGCACCACGTCGAAGGAGGTCCAGGTGTAAGGCTTATCTACAAGTATTACTGCGCCTGCTTGCATTTGTAGGATAGTAGGTATGGTCATAGGTATAAAAGTATAAAAGATTGTGAGCGGGTGGTGGGGGTTAAATAATTTTGTCTTTCCAACGGTTGCTGCGCAAATACAAGCCCGAAAGTACAAGAAGGCTGAGCCAATAGACGAGCTCGGAAAGCCAAGCCATAGCGAGCGACAGCTGCAAGCGCTGGATAAAAATGTAGCAATAAATAACGTAGATGAGTACGCAAGTGATTTCGATAAAAAGGTTGGTCCATGTGTTGCCGGTGCCTACCACCCCGTTAAACACGACTGTGGCTACAGACATAATCAAAGAGCCCAAAACCACAATGCGCAAAGCAGGTATGGCAAATGTGATGAGTGCAGCATCTGTAGTGTACATAGCCAAGAAATAATGGGGAAACAGTACCAAAATGCCGCCAATAAAGAGTGTGCTGCCAAAACTGAGTGTTACAATCTTGCGGATGAGGGCCGGCACAGCCTCTTGGCGGCCCTGGCCAATAGTGCGGCTCACGAGGGTGTTGCAGCTAGCAGCAAAAGCCCAAGTGCCTACACCAATGATACCGAGTACGCTGCGCAATATCTGAGAAGATGCGAGCGCCATAGTGCCCAAATGCTCTACATAAAAAAAGAAAATAAGCCAACCGCCAATGCCAAAAAAGTATTGGAGAATGAGTGGGAGCGACACAGATAGGCTGTCTTTGGCAAGCTCCAAATCGAAATAGATGATGTCTTTGAGCTCGTACTTTTTGTTCATTTTTTTGGCATAGAAAATGCCCCACATAAGTATAGCCGCCACCACCTCTGATATGACCGACGCCAAAGCAGCACCGTGCAAGCCCAGCGCACCAAAACCCCAATGCCCAAAAATGAGGCAATAATCTAAAACGATATTGACCACAGTGGCCAATAGCGCACCCCAAATAATATATTTGGAACGGCCGGTGGCAATAAAAAAAGCATTGGCTACTTGGGTGAGCATGAGAAAAGGAAGGCCCCAAACGCGCACGAAAATAAAATCGACAGACAGCATCATGAGCTTATCGCTATCTAGGCTGAAAGAAAAAAGCAGTGGCGCTATCCATAAGGAAAGCATCATTAAAGCCAAAGAAAAAAGGACAGAAAGTACTAGGCCATTTGCCAAGGTTTTGCCAAGGCTACGCCTATTGCCCTCGCCCACACGCCGCGCCATAAGCACTTGCAAGCCACTGCTGAGGCCGTAGCCCACCATGGCTAATAGTAAATAAAAGACACCGCTAATACCATTGACCCCAAGCTCCTCGGGGCCTAGGCGCCCAATAAAAGCGGTGTTGGTAAGAAAGTTTATTTGGGGAATAAGCAAAGCAAGGGCAATAGGCCCCATGAGTTGGAAAATAGCTTTTGTGGTGATTTGGTTTTTCAATGCTTTGATGCTGTGTATTATTCTGTTATGGTGCTTAGCTGTTCAATTGTTATATTTGCCCACGCCCGGCGAAAAAAAATGAGCGCAAATACTGCTTCGTATTGGCTATCTTTTTTTCGTTTTGCTGGCGCAAATTTATTTTAATTATTCCGAACTATGCCTGCTGATATGGATAAACATATTGTACGTCGCCAATACCTTGCCCACAACGGGGAAGATTTGCTAAGCCAAGTACAAAAAGTTATTTGCCTTGTAACCCCGCATGTCTTTATTAGCGCAGGGTATCACCCATCTGGCGAGGTGCTGATGGTAAACAGCAGCCGCTACGATGTGCAGGCTTGGGCGCCTAAATTTATTGAGTATGAGTTTCTAAACGACCCCTTGTTTGCAGCGCCAGAGATGGTGCAAGCAGTATTTGTAGCAAGTAGCAAAAACATGCTAGTGCCCGATGAGTTGTTTGAAGATAAAGAAGAAGCTAGCCATTGGCTAAAGAAAATATACCATTGCGAGGAAGACGATGCGCTATTTGCAGAGCATTTTAGTAGCAATAAATTGCATTGTTGTTTCGCATTCGAAGCGTCCATAGTAGCGGTGCTGTCGCAATACCTTAGCGAAATACGCATAAAGCCATTGACCATGGTGCATTTTAAAGACAAAGTAGCAGATGCACTGCAATGTACCATTGCCGATACTTATGCCAAAGCAACATTACACTTCAACAACAAGCTGGTTTGGCACCAAACATTTGAGTACGAAACAGCCGAAGATATTTTGTACCAATTGTCGGCAGCCTGCCAAGTGCACGAGATAGATATTCAAGACTTTTTGCTAAGCTTTACTACCACAAGTATTGAAGACCAGCCGATACTTAAAAAGCTGAAACATTACTTTCCAAAATACAAAGCTACCAAGAGTGGTATAGCCGATATTATAGCGCCAGACTGGGCAGCTACAGTTTTCTTATTTCAACAATTATACGGATGCGCATCATAGGCGGAGCCCATGGCGGGCGAAAAATAAACCCACCCAGCAGAATGCCTTATACAAGGCCCACAACGGATATTGCCAAAGAAGGGCTATTTAATATCCTCCAAAACATACTAGACTTTGAAAGCCTCAAAACCCTCGATTTGTTTGGCGGTACAGGTGCTATTAGCTATGAGCTAGCATCGCGCGGGGCTACAGAGCTTACTATTGTAGAAAAGGACGAGCAGATGTTCAACTTTATAAAAAAGAACATAGAAACCTTGAAAATAGAAAACATAAAAGCCGTGAAGATGGATGTGTTTCGATACATGCAAATGTGCAAAGAACAGCACGATTTTATTTTTGCTGGCCCACCTTATGCACTTACGAGTATCGACGATTTGCCAAAGTATGTTTTCGAAAATAATTTGCTACTACCCGAAGGTATTTTTGTACTAGAGCATACCCCAAGAAACGATTATCAAAACCACCCTAATTTTTATAGAATAAAAAATTATGGCACTACGGTTTTTACTTTTTTTCTTCAACCA
>JADLEN010000154.1 GCA_020846105.1 Chitinophagaceae bacterium
ACTATCAATAGAAGTTTTTGTACTTTTGCAGCCAATTATAACACAAATAAATTATGAAGATATTAGTTTGTATTAGTCCTGTTCCCGACACGACTACTAAAGTAGCCTTTACCGAGAACAACACACAGTTCAATACGCAAGGTGTTACCATGGTAATTAACGCCTATGACGAGTGGTATGCACTTGTACGCGCACTAGAATTGAAAGAAACGGGTGTAGCAACTGCCGTAAACCTAGTGACTGTTGGCAAGCCAGAAGCCGATGCAGTTATCCGCAAGGCATTAGCACTAGGTGGCGACGAAGCCATTCGTATCGATACGGAAAGTACCGACCCCTACGTAATAGCAGCAGAAATAGCAGCTTACGCCAAAAGCGAAAATTACGACTTGGTGCTTGCAGGAAAAGAAACCACAGATTACAACAATGCTGCTGTAGGCCCAATGATTGCCGACTTGCTAAATATCAATTATATAGGCTTTGCAAGCAAACTAGATGTAGCAAATAACCAAGCAACAGTAGCACGCGAAATAGAAGGTGGCGAAGAGGTTGTAGCTGCAGCATTGCCAATAGTGGTAAGCTGCCAAAAAGGAATGGCGGAGCCTAGAATACCTAATATGCGTGGCATTATGGCTGCACGTACCAAGCCTTTAAAAGTAGTTGCAGCAACAGGTATTGCAGCGCTCACCAATATCGTTTCTTACGAAATGCCACCTGCCAAAACAGGGGTTAAAATGTTTACCGTTGATCAAATGGATGAATTGGTTGCAGCATTGCACAACGAAGCAAAAGTTATTTAATTATCATTTCAAATTTCAACAATGAGCGTTTTAGTTTTAATAGAAAATATAGAAGGCAACTTCAAAAAAAAATCATTTGAATTGGCACAATATGCCGCCACAATTGCCAAAAACTTAGGCACAGAGGCAACTGCATTAGTATTGGGCACCTGCGACAACGCTGCGATGACGCAACTTGGTGCTTATGGCACAAATAAGGTTTTGCACGTTGCAGATACCAAGCTCAATCAACTATCGGCCAAGGCTTATGCCAAAGCAGTAATTGCAGCTGCAGAAAAAATTGGGGCTAAAGTTATCATCGCTTCACACGACAATGTGGGCAAGTCTGTAGCACCTATGGTGGCAGCGCACATCAAAGCTGGCATCATTACAGGTGCCGTATCTTACCCCGATACCAGCAATGGTTTTGTGGTAAAAAGAAATGTTTTTGGTGGCAAAGCTTTTGCTTTTGTCAATATCAGCACCGATACTAAAGTACTTACTTTATTGCCCAATAGTTTTCCAGTAATTGCCGCAGAAGGTACTGCAACTGCTGAAACACTTGCTGTATCATTTGATGACCAAGATTTTGGTATTACGGTAAAAGAAACCAACAAAGTAACTGGCGCAGTGCCACTAGGCGAAGCCGAGCTTGTAGTGAGTGGTGGTCGCGGACTAAAAGGCCCTGAAAACTGGGGCATAATAGAAGATCTTGCAGCAACAATGGGTGCGGCAACTGCTTGTAGCCGTCCGGTAGCCGATTCGCATTGGCGCCCGCACCACGAGCATGTAGGACAAACAGGCGGCACCATCCGCCCAAACCTATACATCGCTATTGGTATCTCTGGCGCTATACAGCACCTTGCAGGTGTTAATGGTTCTAAGACAATCGTTGTTATCAACAAAGACCCAGAAGCTCCGTTTTTCAAAGCAGCAGATTATGGTGTGATAGGTGATGCCCTAGAAGTAACACCAAAGCTTAACGAAGCAATGAAAAAATTCAAAGCTGCTCAGCATTAATCAATACTATTAATAATTAAATACAGAAAGGACAATGCTATTTTGCTTGTCCTTTCTTTTTAGGTTTACCCAAAGACTTTAATTTGCAGCATTGAAAAAGTTATTAGCCTTTATCCGAGCATTATTTAGCAATACCTTATTCCTAGCCAATATAAGTGTATCGGCTTGGTTATTGCTTTGCTGGTATGCCGCCAACACCAACCCTGCTGATGTACCCTACTTGGGCATCGTAAGCCTTAGTGCTGCATTTCCATTAGCTGCCAATATCCTTTTTCTTTTCGTATGGCTTTTTACGCGCAAAAAATGGCGAAGCCTTTTACCCATAGCCACCTTGGTCATTTGCCATCAATTATTATTACCCATTTTCGGACTCAACATTTTGGCAAGCAACAATATGACACCTCAGCTAAATGGTTTGAAAATAATGAGTTGGAATGTGCACGGCTTGGGCTTGTTCGACAAGCCAGTGGATAAAACAACACCCGAAAAAATGTTTTCGATAGTAGAAAAAGAACAGCCCGATGTTTTCTGCATGATAGAGTTTTATACCAATACAGATGGCAGTAATAAAGAAGCGAGCAAATACTTTAATAATGCTGGCTACAAGGAGTACCGTTTTATGTACGACAATGATTATGGCGCCAAAATATACATTGGCAATGCCGTTTTCTCTAAATACCCTTTATCCAATTTCGAGGAGATACCTATAGACCAGTACATAAAACTCATGCGCTGCGATGTAAATTTACCGAACGACAAAAAGGTGCGACTATTTGTGGTGCATTTACAATCTTTTTTAATTGCCGACAAAGAAAAAGCTTTGATAGAGGAGATTAAAAAAAGTACCGACAAGCTAGAGCAAAACAAAGAATACTCTAAAAGCTTTCTTACCAAAATGAACAATGCCTATGTGAAACGTGCACCACAAGCCATTCTCACACGTGCCGAGATGGCCAAAAGCCCCTACCCCACCATCCTCTGTGCCGACCTCAACGATGTGCCTGGCTCTTACACCTACACCACTATCAAAGGTGATATGAAGGATGCTTTTGCTGCAAAAGGCAAAGGCCTTGGGCGCACTTACAATAAAATATCGCCTACACTGCGTATCGACTATATTTTTTACGACCAAGACTATCTCCAACTCATTGGCTACAAATCCATGAATACCGAACAATACTCTGACCACAACCCGGTAATCAGCAATTTCATTTTCAAAAAATAAATTTCCACTTCCTTTTTTCTTTCCCGCAAAAAAAAAAACAACTATGAAAAAACTTTTCTTTCTGCTGCCCTTATTGGCATTTGCTTCTTGCATAAAAGTAGAGGCCGACCCCGCAGACCCCATAGACCCCAACCTGGCCATTGGCGACTACGTGTGCGACTGTACCTACGTTTCGGGCAACTTAGACCCCAATAAAGTAGAGGAAACAAAACTATCTGGCAGAACCAGAATGGATGCCACCGTAGATTGCGACAAACTTCAAAGCAAATACGATATTCAGTTTTACTCTGGTACTTGTATCCTCAAATAGTGAGGTATTAGTACCAAAAAAAAGGTCTGTTGTTACAACAGACCTTTTACTATTTCTATCACTTTATCTAGCTGGGCAGTGTCTTGCCCGCCAGCTGTGGCAAGGCTTTTCTGTCCGCCACCACCACCTTTTATAAGGGGTGCTATATGTGGTTTTATTATTTTTCCTGCATCTAGGTTATGGCTGGCTACCAAGGCATCATCTATTGCCACAGCCACTGCCGCCTTGCCATCGGCCTCGGCTACCAATACCGCTAGTGCATTGTGCAGCAAGGGTTTCAGCTGATTGGCCAATTTGCGCAGCGCATCAGCAGCATCTACAGACACCATAATACCTAGAAACCCGATACCATTTACCGTCTCCATTTTGGCCATCAAGGTTTTTGCCATTGCAGCCATTTCTTTGTTTTCTAACGCTTCTACTTTTTTCTCCAATGCATTTTTATCTTCTAGCAATTTTTCTATTGCCGCAAACGGATTCTTAGCTTTTAGCAGTTCGGCAATATGTTTGTGCTCGCTTGCCTTTTCATAAAAATGGCGCATAGCACCTGCGCCCGTAAGCGCTTCTATACGGCGCACACCTGCTGCCACGGCTGCTTCAGATACTATCGAGCACATACCTATCATACCCGTATGGCCCACGTGTGTGCCACCACACAGCTCTATAGAGTAGTTGGGGTCTATGGTCACTACCCGCACAGTATCGCCATATTTTTCGCCAAAGAGCGCCATAGCTCCTAGTTTCATAGCTTCTTCTTTTGGCAATTCTCTTATGACAACAGGGATATTTTCGCGTATTTTTTCATTTACCAAAAATGTTACCTGCTGTATTTCTTCGTCGCTCATCTTGGCAAAGTGCGAAAAGTCGAAACGCAGCACATCGGCATTTACTAGCGAGCCTTTTTGTGCCACATGCGTGCCTAGCACTGTGCGCAGTGCAGCGTGCAATAGGTGGGTAGCCGTATGGTTGTAGGTAGTGGCTATTCGTTTTTCCCAATTTACTTTTGCCGTCACAGGCTGGCTCATATCTGCCAATACCGTATCGGCAAAATGAATTATCAGATCGTTTTCTTTTTTGGTATCGGTTATGGCTAGTGTTTCGTTGCCTATTATTAGCTCGCCTACATCGCCCACCTGTCCGCCACTTTCGGCATAGAAGGGGGTGGTTTCCAACACTATTTGGTATTGCTCTTTGCCCTTGGCTTTTACCTTGCGGTAGCGTGCCACGCGGCTTGCTACAAGCAAATCGTCGTAGCCCACAAAGCTGCTTTTTGCTACATCATTTACCAGCACCCAATCTTCTGTGTCTATGGCTGTGGCTGCCCTAGAGCGGTCTTTTTGCTGTTTCATTTCGGCTTCAAAAGCAGCTTCGTCCACCGTCAAGTTATTTTCAATCCCTATCAACCGCGTAAGGTCTATCGGGAAACCATAAGTGTCGTACAGCTCAAAAGCCGCCGCACCGTTTATTGCACCTTTCGATTGTTTAATGATGTCGTCTATCTTGCGCAAGCCTTTTTCCAAGGTCCTCAAAAAAGCATCTTCTTCTTCTTTTATCACTCGGGCCACAAAATCTTCTTGCTGTTTCAACTCCGGAAAAACCCCATCGAACTGTGTAGCTATCACCGGCAACAGCTGATGCAGCAAGGGTTGTTTATAATCTAGGTAAGAGTAATAGTAGCGTACCGCACGGCGCAGTATCCTCCGTATCACATAGCCAGCGCCCGTATTGCTTGGTAGCTGCCCATCGGCTATCGCAAAAGCTATGGTGCGTATATGGTCGCTGAGCACCCGAAACGCCACCGCCTCCTTGCTATCGCTAGCATCGTATTTTTTGTTGGCTATCTTTTCTATAGCCGCTATGGTACCCGTAAAAATGTCTGTATCGTAGTTGCTTTGCTTGCCTTGTATCACACGTACTAGCCGCTCGAAACCCATGCCGGTATCCACGTGCTTGGCGGGCAAAGGCTGTAGGCTACCGTCTTTCATACGGTTGTATTGCATAAAAACGTTGTTCCACACCTCTATCACCTGCGGGTGGTCGGCATTTACCAGGCTAGCGCCTGGTATGGCTGCGCGCTCTGCATCGCTACGGCAGTCTACATGTATTTCCGAGCAGGGCCCACATGGCCCCGTATCGCCCATTTCCCAAAAGTTATCTTTCTTATTGCCGCGCAATATCCGCGCTTCGGGCACATACTTTAGCCACTCGTCGTAGGCCTCTTGGTCAAAAGGCAGGCCCTCGCTTTCATCGCCCTCAAATACCGACACGTACAGCTTTTCTTTGTCTAGTTTCAGCACATCCGTAAGCAGCTCCCAGCTCCAAGCTATAGCCTCTTTCTTGAAATAATCGCCAAAACTCCAATTGCCCAACATCTCGAACATTGTGTGGTGGTAGGTATCTACACCCACCTCTTCTAGGTCGTTGTGCTTGCCACTCACCCGCAGGCATTTTTGCGTGTCGGCCACCCGCTTGTGGGCAGGCACTTGGTTGCCCAGGAAGTAGTCTTTAAACTGATTCATGCCCGCGTTTGTAAACAAAAGCGTAGGGTCGTTTTTTACCACTATCGGTGCCGATGGCACTATTGTATGGCCTTTAGATTCAAAAAAGTCGAGAAATTGTTGGCGTATTTCGGCAGCTGTCATAGTCATATATGTATAGTGCGCGAAGATACTCGATGATGAGCAAATTCTCAGAAGCACTTTTGCCTGCCACAGCAGCTCGTTTTTCTTTTGGGCGATTGGGCTTTCATCTACTTCGTTGGGCTTTGGGTCTCGGGCTGTTGCTTGTACTCCGCCCCAAGGCCGCCGCCGCAAAGGCTTCAGCGGGGTACAGCTGCCATCCCGCGCAAGTTGGGCTTTGGGTGCAGCTATTGGGCTTTGCTTGCCGCGTAGCTATAGTTACAGATACGCGTCCACATTCCCCACATTCCTCACATTAGCATCCACATTCCCCACATTA
>JADLEN010000155.1 GCA_020846105.1 Chitinophagaceae bacterium
AGCCCGGCGCCGCCCCTTTGCTAGCAGCCGCTATGAGGGGGCGGCGACACGCCCAAATTTAGGTTTGTTAGAAAAGCTTTTTCTTCTTGAGGGTGTTGTTGATATAATGGCTGATATCTGCACTGGGGCGCAGCCATAGCACTAGGCCTGCAAAGATGATGAAGATGAGGCTGCTACGCAAGAGTGTGTCCCAATAGGGATTGCTGAGGGTGGGTACTAGCCATACAAGGGCTGCGGTGGCGGCGCCTATAAATAGGGTGCGTAGGCTGCCTGCCGAAAAGGGTTGAAGGCGCATGCGGCGCCATACAAAATATGTTTTGAGCAGATTGTAGATAACAAGGGCTGCGGTAAATACCCAGGCTGCGCCATAGATGCCGTAGGCGGGTATCAGTAGCCGAAACATGATGAGCATAAAGGCTACGAGGGCTATAGAAAAATAAAAATTGAGCCGGTAGTAGGGCGACATGTTGAGGGCTACATCGTTGAGCCCGGTGCCGCTGTCTACGAACTTGCCTATCATCATTATGAGGGTGATGGCAAATACGGCTTCGTAGCCGGGGGGCATTATGGCTACGGCGTTGTGCAGATTGCTGGCTATGAGCACGGCCATAAATAGGGTGGCCACTAGTATGTTGGTGCCAGCGCGGGTATAGGTGTCGCGCACTTGGGCATGCTGCCCTAGCGCATAGGCCTTGCTAATGTCGGCACTGGCTATACCGCTCATGGCCCTGTAAGGAATAGACATGACGCCGGAGATAAAAACGGCGTTGGTGTATACGGGCACGGCATGCAGCCCGTCATGTCCTAGAGATGCTAGCAGTATAGCATCGAGAAAGCCAAAGAGGGTAAAGGATACGCTCATAAGCGCGTGGTAGCCCGAGAAGGTGAAAAGCTCTTTGTACTCTGCCCGGGATAGTAAATGCCATTGGGTAGAAAACTGGAAGGTATCGTTTTTGCGGGCTAGTAATAGCAGTATCAGTACGGCTACCAGATTGGTAAAAACAAAGGCATAGATAAAGATGCTGTAGCTAATGACGTTGAAGCCGAAAAGCAATACCAAGGATAGATTGAGCGCTTTGATAAGTACCTCGCGCACAAAGCTAGCTGCCGCCGACTTGATTTGGGTGAGCAAATAATGCTCTAGCAAAGAGGTGTAGAGATAAAAGAGTGTGTATAGCGGAAAACAGAGCGCGTATTGCCGCATAAAAGCACGGTCTTGCACCTGGAAAAAACGTTGGATAAAATAATCTTGGAAAAGGAAATAGGGTATCATAGCCAGCACAAAAACCAGTAGTGGCGTGCCAAAACAAACAGACATAAACACGGCGCGGCGGTCTTTCTGAGCATCACCATCGTATCTGTGGAAGTATAGAAAAAGGGTATTGGCCATGCCCACAAGCATAAAAAAACTAGCCACTACGGTTTGGTTGGTAAGGTTGCGCGAGAAGCCTAGCTCTTGCTTGGGCATTACCTGCGAGGCTACCAATAGCAGCACAGCACCTAGCACTGCACCCACAAGGGTGATAGCGGTGGTCTTGATAGATTGTCGGAAAACTACACCCATTGTCTATAGCTCGAAATAACGAATGATACACTGTTGTAAAAGCCTTTCTTGGTCTAGCATCATTACGGGCTGCTCTATACCGGTGGCCATGTAATGCGGCCAGCCTTCCTCGTCGTAATGGTCTAGCACATAGATACCTACTTGGCTCAAAAGCTTGCACACGGCTATGTGCATGAGTTCTTGTTTTTGTTCTTTGCTAAAATTTTTGTCGCTGGGGTAAGCGCCAAGCTCGTTGATGCCTATCAAGAAAAGTATAGCCTCGATGTCGGGCGTTTTGCCAAATTTTTCGCGAATAAAAAATTCTACGTTAATCCACCGTTGTTCAAAATCTTCCATATTGGGTGCAAATGTAGCTAGTAAATTGTTTTGGTAAGGATGCTGATACAGAATAAGAAATATTAGCAGAACATTAAAGACGCTTACCTTTGCGCCGAACAAAAAAAAGCCTTTATGGCTAAATGATAATTTATGAGCCAAGCAATAATTACGGTACGCAACCTTGTAAAAAAGTATGATGATTTTACAGCCGTAGATGGCCTCTCTTTTGAGGTGCAGCAGGGCGAAATTTTTGGACTGCTAGGCCCTAATGGTGCTGGCAAAACCACTACACTAGAAATTATAGAAACCTTGCGGCCAAAAACCAGTGGCGAGGTAATAGTAGATGGTATAGACCTAGACAAAAACCCCAACCGTATAAAAGAGATAATAGGGGTGCAACTGCAAGCTGCAGGCTACTATCCTATGCTAAGCCTGGTACAGATTATTGAGCTTTTTGGCGGGCTGTACAACAAAGATGTAGACCCTATGGCGCTGCTAGATATGGTGAACCTGCGCGAAAAAAGTAAGAATAAATACAAAGAACTATCGGGCGGCCAAAAGCAAAGATTTTCGATAGCCACAACGCTTATCAACGATCCCAAAATTATTTTTTTAGACGAGCCTACTACCGGCCTAGACCCGCAGGCCCGCCGCAACCTTTGGGAGCTTATACGGCAAGTGCGCGACCGTGGTACTACGGTAGTGCTCACCACCCATTATATGGATGAGGCCGAAGAGCTGTGCGAGCGAGTGGCTATAGTAGATAGTGGCAAGATAGTGTCTATTGACACGCCAAACGGCCTGATAGACAAGCTGCTAGCAACAGGTTTTGAGCGCAAAAAAGAGGTGAAAGCCGCCAATCTAGAAGATGTGTTTATAGCTATGACAGGCAAGGCTTACAGAGATATTTAATGATAAAAAAAAGACTTCCGATATGGAAGTCTTATTTTTTTAGTGTTACCGCTATTTTCGCCTTTGTAATTCTTTGTTGATAAGGCCAAGCTCTCGGCCTGTTTGTCCTGCTACCGAAGTGTTTTCTTGGGCCCTGCGCATGAGGTAGGGCATTACATCTTTTACAGGCCCATAAGGCAGGTATTTGGCCACGCGAAAACCTTGTGCCGCAAGGTTGAAAGAGATATTATCGCTCATGCCAAAAAGTTGCGAAAAGTAAATGTTGTTGTGCTTTGTTTCAATGTTTAAGGATTGCATTTTAGCCACAGCTTGCAAGCAGCTTTTCTCGTTGTGTGTACCAATAAAAAGGCCAAGGTAGCTGATGTGCTCCATACAATAATCTACGGAGTCATTATAGTCTTTGTCGCTATGTTCTTTGGTAGCTTGTACTGGCGATGGATAGCCTAGTGCAGCAGCACGTTGGCGCTCTTTTTCCATATAAGCACCACGCACAAGTTTGGCACCTAATTTGTAATTTTTTTGTTGGGCTTTTTGAAGTGATATCTTGAGGAATGGCAAGCGGCTGTGCAGGTATAGCTGAAAGGTGTTGTACACAATAGCATGCGTTTTGTTGTATTGCTCCATCATGGTGTCGCAAAGCTCATCTATTGGGTTTTGAATCCAGCTTTCCTCAGCGTCTATCAGCACTTTGATGTCTCTTGCAGCAGCTTTAGAGCATATGAGGTCTATCCTGTTTTGTACACGTTGCCACTCAGCTTGCTCCTCTATGTTTAGCTCCTCATTCTTGTTCATTTTTTCGAGCAATGCAAAACGAGCAAAGCCTGTTACTTTAAGACTGATAAACGAAATGTTTTTTTGGGTAGCAGCAAAGTCAATTGCTTTCATAAATTCGGGTACTGCTGCATCAAAAGTTTCTTCACCTTCTTTGCCTTCCACACCATAATCTAGGATTACGCCAATATGATAATCATTGAGCATAGCGGCTGTTTCTGCAGCTTCTTCAAGGTTTTCGCCACCACAAAATTGTTTGAAAATTGTATTTTTGATAATGCCGTTAATGGGAAGCTTCAAAGACATTGCAAGCTTTGTAAATGCAATACCGATGGTAGTTAATGCTGGAGAACCCATTGATGCAAATAAAAATCTCGCCTGCTTCAACTCCTTATTGGTTCTGTATTTGAAGGCTATCTCGGTATTGTCAAATTCTGGCAGCATTACACAATTGTCTTTTAAAAAATTGTTGCAAATATAAAGCCGAATACTTTGTTGGGCAGCATATATATTGGCTGCGATTAAGAATAAAAAATAAATTATCGAAAACTTGAACAATTCGGTTTTTTTTATAACTTTATGTTTAATTTTTTATTAACACTTAAAACTTTTAGGCAATGAAAAAACTAATACTATTTTCAATGATTACTGCCATTAGTGCAGTAGAAGCTTCGGCACAATTACAAGACCGTGCTATTTTAGTGAAAGACGCTAAAATTAGTGAGTCGAAAGCTGGGCCCGCTATGAGTACAAGCACTGGTATAAACTCTGGGCTCAAAACTACCGCTGCTGGTACGCGCAGATACGACTATCAAGAGTATGCGGCATCCATATCTACTACTACATTTCAAGGTCGCTCTGTACCTATTTGGCAAGACACAACTATTCGTCAAAACTTCACATCGGGCCTAGGCACTATCAACTATTGTTCGGTAGCCCAAAGTCTGTTTCCAATGGATAATTTTTGGAACGATCCTGCCAATCCTAATTTTGCTGGCTTGGTTGCTGTGACAAATACTACCGCTTATATTGTGGATTCCGTAAGAATTTTAGGTTTCTACATCATGGGCAATAAAGGTGGTGCAGGTATCGTAGATACACTTGTGGTATCCGTAGGCTCACAGCCAGCAAGCAATTGGGTGGGCTGGTTGGGCAGCACAAGTTCCTGGGCAGTTCCTTATTTGCCTTCTGGCAAAGACACGCTAAAAACTACACCACCTACTATAGTAGATAGTGTAAAACGTATGGCACTTTGCAACCCATCTACAACACCCAATGCAGTTGTCAAAATACCATTAACTGCTGCAATGCGTATTCCTTTATCTACAGCTAGTACTTTCCAAGAATTTACAGCGGCAATCCCAGGTGGCTTTAATGTGCCAGCAGGCAATGCAGTAGTTATTTCATATACTTTTAGAAGCGGCGATACTTGGGTAAAAAATTCTGATACTATTACCGAGCGTCACCACTTTCGTGCAGGTTTTGCGTATCCTGGTACTACCACAACATCCGAAAAGCAAAAATATACCTACTACGACGGCGACCGCAACATGTCGTCTTTGATGTTTGCTGTAGATTCTAACTCATACTTAGCTTCAGTGGTAATTGGTGCTGTAAATGACCCTACTCGTTGGTTCAATCAATATTTATTAAACTCTATTACGGTGTCTTGCCCAGCTTGTACGTTAAGTATTGGCGAAGCAAGTGTAATAGAACAAGCAAAAGTGTATCCCAATCCTGCTAATACAGAACTGAATATACCTTTTACTAGCAAAGAGAAAACTAAAGTAACAGTAGCTCTCAGCAATATGATAGGGCAAACATTGGCGACACAAACTATCGATGCTAATGCAGGACAAGCAAATAATGTGCGTTTTAATACTAGTCTTTTGCAATCTGGCATTTACGTTTATACAATAGAGGCCAATGGCCAAAGACAAACAGGTAATGTTACCATTATTCATTAATAGATAACTGATTATCTGTTCTCAAAAAGTGTCTTCAAAATTAATTGAAGGCACTTTTTTTTTGTACCAAAAACGGTTTTGTATTTGTTTTGCATTATCTTTACGTCAAACTTTTTAAAAATTTAGAACAATGAAAAAAATTATTTTACTTTCTGTAGTAGGTGCTTTGGGAGCATTTGGTGCATCAGCACAGTACGCTAATAGCGCTGTAAATGTAAAAGCAGTACGTGGCGTAGAGGCTTCTATTCCAACTGTAACTTTGCCTAAAACTGGCACAACAATGAAAACCACAGCTGCTGGTTTCAGAAGATACGATCACCAAGAGTATGCTGCGTCTATCTCTACTACTACCTTCCAAGGTTCTAGTGTGCCCATTTGGCAAGATTCTTCTATCCGTGTAAACTATACTGGTGGTCTTGGTTCTATCAACTTCTCTTCAGTTTCACAAGTATTTTACCCATTTGACAATCTTTGGAATGATGCTGCAAACCCTAACTTTTTGGGTCAGATAGCAGTAACAGCTACCAATTCATATCAAGTAGATTCTGTACGTTTGGATGCTTTTTACCTTTTGGGTAATTTAACTACTGCTGGTATGTCTACACAAGTAGATACATTAGAAATTTCAGTTGCTTCGCAGCCTGCAGGTAATGCTTATTATTGGAGAGGTAGTGTTTCTTCTTGGGCGCTTCCTTACCTACCATCTGGTAGAGACACTTTATGGGCTTCTACTGCTATTAATGTAG
>JADLEN010000156.1 GCA_020846105.1 Chitinophagaceae bacterium
AATAATAGGTAATACCATTTTCTTTAATTCTTTCAATATCACGTTTGCCTACCAATCCATAAATTGTATTTCGCGAAACAGAATATTTTTTGGTAAGCTGCTCCATCGTATAGCAATTTTCAATTGTTAGTATATTTCCCTTTTCAACTTTGTTCTTTTCAAATAGCCTGTTAATGTCCGAAACTCGAATTAGGGTTTTGCGGTCTGTTAATTTGATTGCCGGAATAACACCAGAATTTATCATTGAATAAATGGTTTTGGTAGAGCAGGTAAAAAGCATTGCCAACTCCTTAACTCTTATAAATTCTTTGTCCATTATCTCTGCTCTACTGAGCGCAGAAACTTTGGGTTTAAACAAATCAGTTTGTTCTACTTGTATTTCTGCTTGTCCTTTTAATTCAAGCCTCTTTTTAAGTTTGTAATGCTTTGAATTGCATTTATGCGAACAATAGAGCGTAGAAACCTTTTGGGCTTCAAATCTATTGCCACACATCACACATTGCTTCAGTATTTTAAAATTACTCGCACTCATTTATCCGTTGTTTAAATGTTGTTAAGATCCTTTAAGCATCTTTAAGAGTAAATAAGTAACTTTATTTCTCCTTTCGAGGTACAAAAAAATAGAAAATTTTCGATTTTCTATTTCGGGGTACAACAAAGGTACAAAACCATAAGAATAAAACAGACATTAGAACAAAATAAACCATAATCGAAAAACCTCTAAAACCCCTATTTAAAGGGCTTTTAGAGGTTTTTTACTTAGTTGTTTATTGAATGTTTTGTTAGTCTACTTCCCGATACAGAACTTACCAAAAATAGTGCCCAAAATATCGCGGTCTATCTCTACTTCTCCCGTGATACTGCCTAAGAAATAAAGACTTCTGCGAATGTCAATAGCAAGTAATTCGCCAGAGATATTATTGTGCATTGCACTTTCAATTTCTGCCAAACTTTCGCTCAGTTTTTGCAGCGCATCGCGGTGTCGGATATTCGTAACGATTGTATTTTCGGTGTTAATGACACCCTTATTAATTTTTTCAAAAAGCAATTGTTTTACCATCTCAATGCCTTCTTTATTTTTTGCAGAAATATGGTTGCCGAAGGAGTTTAGATCTACGTTTAATACTTTCTTCCTATTGTTTTCTTCCCATTGATCGTATTTATTGAAAATATCGATGACCTTTTCTTGGAATGGGCTTAGCCACTCAAAAGTATCTTCATCGGCCTCCGTCATATCGTGGAGATGAATGATGATATCTGCTTTCTCGGCATTCGCTTTGGAACGTTCAATGCCAATATCTTCAATGGTGTCGCCTTTGCTATGGCGAATGCCAGCAGTGTCTATCAATCGAAAAAGGATGCCATTTATATTGAGGACTTCTTCAATCGTATCGCGTGTGGTGCCAGCAATGTCGCTCACAATGGCGCGATCTTCATTGAGCAGTGCATTGAGCAGCGTACTTTTTCCCGCATTAGGTTTGCCAATAATTGCTACACTCACTCCATTTTTTATAGCATTTCCAAGCTCAAAAGATTGAATAAGTTTTTGTGTTTCTAGCTTTAGTTGGTCTATTAAACTTCCGAGTTGGCTGCGGTCGGCAAAGTCAACATCCTCTTCGCCAAAATCGAGTTCTAATTCTATCAGGGCAGCGAAATTAATTAGCTGTTCCCGCAGTGTCTTTAAATCGCTTGAAATGCCACCGCGCAATTGTTTTAATGCTGTTTGTTGTGCAGCTAGGCTATTTGCAGCAATCAAATCGGCTACGGCTTCTGCTTGTGCGAGATCCATTTTGCCATTCAAAAATGCGCGTTGGGTAAACTCGCCTGCTAGGGCAGGTCTTGCCCCTTCGGCAATACAAAGATTCACAATTTGTTGTAAAACAAAGGGAGCACCGTGACCGCTAATTTCTACAACATCTTCACCCGTATAGCTTTTAGGGTTTTTAAAAATGCTAACAACAACCTCATCAATTTCAATATTGTTCTTCGAATCACAAATTCTACCAAAATGGATTGTGTGGCTGCCTTGCGCTCTGAGTTTTTTGCCTATAAAAATAGCATCAGCCACATTTATTGCATTGCTGCCACTAAGTCTTACTACTCCTATAGCCCCAATACCGGGAGCGGTGGCAATGGCAACAATTGTTTCGTTAGGGATCATCTATAGTATGTCGGATTTTATTAGAAAACTGGCTGCAATTTAATCATTCTGAAATGATACTACTTCAATATCCTATTTATCCGAAATTACGTTTTCTAACGTCCAGTCTGTGGATGCTCTTCGAAGGTGTGATCGATTGGTGCAATTAACATCGGTACATAAGGAGCATGGTACTTTTGCACTTGCATCTATATGTATAAAACATTCCACCTTGCCTCGAAACTCATTGCGCACGGTATCCTCGAGCTTGGCAACTTCTACACCAGCTTCTTCTACCGTAAAATACCAAGGCAAGGTCAAGTGACCATCTATATGCAATACGTCGCCATATTGAATGCTGCGCATATTGTGCAAATCTATCCAATAAGCATTTCGTTTTTTGTTCAAAACCTTTAGTACATCATGCAGTAATTGTTCGTCTACTTCATCCATTATTCCCCCTAAAGATTTACGCAAAACTCTGTAACCCGTTATCATAATTACGAAACCAAATATCAAGGCAATTAACTGATCGATCCATTGCCACCCAGTAAAATGTAAAACCACCAAACCCGCTACAATGGCGAATGTAGAATAAGCATCGGACTTTAAATGTGTGGCTGCGGCCTCTACAGTAATACTATGATTTTGTTTCGCAATCCGTAATGCATAAACGCCAAAAACAAAATTTAGCACACCCGTAATAGCGGTAATAATGATACCAACATCCAACTTGTTGATGGGTACAGGATGAAAAAAAACATTAACGACTTGGTAAATAATCATTAACCCTGCAATCAAGATAAGCGCCCCTTCTACCGAGGCAGAAACATACTCGGCCTTACCATGGCCATACGGGTGATTTTTGTCGCGTGGC
Source organism: Chitinophagaceae bacterium (assembly GCA_020846105.1). Lineage (GTDB taxonomy): Bacteria > Bacteroidota > Bacteroidia > Chitinophagales > Chitinophagaceae > Rurimicrobium. Next base: position 3,018 of record JADLEN010000156.1, read on the forward strand.
CTTGCTGCGAGAGAAACACTGTAAAGGCCAATAAAACCCGTAATAACATTTACCGTGCTCTCCAATGCATCGGTGAGAATGGCCACCGAATGTGTAAGATACCATGCCCATAATTTTCCTAAAAATAAGACTACAGAAAATATTGCAATAAGCCTTTGAATGCGAATGGTAGAATTCATTCAATAATATTAGGGTGCAAAGGTACCCTTATTTTAAGACAGCTAAAAATTGAATAGATTTTGGATGAATTACCAATTAGGCAAAATATTTGAACCATCGGGGTATGTCGGAGATTGCCATTAATCCTATAACTTATTCCTTCACAATTTTCTGAGT
>JADLEN010000157.1 GCA_020846105.1 Chitinophagaceae bacterium
TGGTCTTGCAGTATCACTACAATGGGCTGCAAGGTCTGTTGGTTTTTTTTATTGATTTTGGGTAAAAATATAAGCAGCAAAACAAGCAGTACCAGCAATCCTCTCAATGCCGCAGTGAGCGCAGGGTAGGGCACTGCACGTTTTTTATCGGCTTTGAAAACAAGGAAAGAAACAGCAAATGCTATTGCAATGGATATGGTAATAGTGACGATAAGCATTATGCCGCAAACTAAATGATTTTTACAACAATTAAAGCTTCTACAAGTTTAAAAATTTATTGTCTTCAGGGCTTGGGTGCATTTTATTCCATATGCGCCAGTAGTATTTTTGGTTCATATACTCGCCATGTATAGTGCCAACACTATATTGCTCTGTTTGGTAAATATTGAGCCAAATGAAAAATCCAAAAACAAGAACGCTAAATGTTTTGACTACTAACTTTTGTGTGCCTAGCCACGCAATTAATGCGGCCAGGGGAATGCTAAGAATAGCATAGGTTTCCACCATAGGTCTTGCACCAAAACCCCAGCCATACCACCACATGTGCCAGCAAAATACGATGTAAATAAAAGGGATAAAAAACGTAATAATTGGCAAGGCAAATCCTTTGAGCTGTTTCGTAAATACAAACAGTCCTAAAAATGAAATTAGTGCAATTGGGGTATATACAAACCAGCCTTTTCTAAAACTAAATAGGCCATTTAAAACTTCAGGTTTCGAGAAGTCGAAACCTTCTCCTTTGTAAGAAAAATGAATAAAATGCCCTGTGGTATATTTCCAGTAAGCCAGTTGAATTGTTGTTACTAAAAAGGCACTTAATGCACAAAGTATAATCGACTTTCTATTTTGCCAAAATAACTTCCAGCGGGGGGGGGGGGGGCATTGTGGCGCGTGCTTACATCATTTGCCATAACAAAGGTATTAGTATCACCATAATATCTATGGGTCTGGTGATGATTGTCCAACCTAGAAAAAGGCCTAAAAATATAGCATCTTTAGGCTTGAATAATAGATACCACCGCTGAGTAAAATAGAGGATTGCTGAAAAAATCATAAATGCCAAACCATGGCTCATGCCAAACTCTCGCAACGTGTAGCAATACAAATTAGTACCAAAACCAAGAATTAATAGGGTCAGGGCAGTAACGCCATCGCTATAATAATTGCGTAAAAATGCAGACAAGAAAAACATGCCAATAACAACCCATAAAATACTGCTCATGGCTACCGAAAACTCGTAAGGGCTTGCGTAGCCATCTATGGGATAATCACTATCCAAATACCGCGTATACCAATGCGCTATTAAAAATAACGGCATCTCGCCTACCGAAACGCCTATAGCGTATTTGTTTGTGTAAAGTTGAGTTTCATCATTTTTGAATAATGAATAATAATTGTACTCATTGGAAGGGTGATAAACACTATCGATGTGTTTATAAAACTTCATTTCCCCTAAGTCATTATATATTAAAACAGCAGGCAAATACACGTAATATCCAGAGCCGTCATACTTCAAGATTTCATTCCGCACCCATCGGTGCTGGCCAAAAGCGTAAAACAAGCTTACAATTGCGAATATGATTATTACTAAACTAGACTTTTTCATTGTTTATTAAGAAGATGCTTACTTTAGATTGTAAAAATAATTTAATGAAATAAATACTGAGAACAATATGCTGCTTAGTGTAACCTTATGAATTCCAAACGGTTGTTGTTATACCCTTTGAATGCCTCTTGAACCCGATGCTCATGAGTATCTGTAAGTATTACCTGCCCGAATTCTGGGTATTGTATAATTTGCAAAAGCGCCTCCATTCTTTGTTGGTCTAACTTTTCAAAAACATCGTCTAATAATAGCAAGGGGCGTTGGTTCATTTGTGATTTTAAATACTCATGTTGGGCTAGTTTTAGGGCAAAAAGAAAACTTTTTTTCTGCCCTTGTGACCCATAATTTTTAATGGGCAAATCATTTATTTTCAATAAAAAGTCATCTTTGTGTATGCCCTTAAGTGTGCGTTGGTAGCGCATGTCGTGCTGCAAATGCTCCGAAAGCCAATACGCTAGTGTGTGCGCATACAAGTCGCTTTGGTATTCAATATCGATGCTTTCTTTTTCTTTTGCCAAAAGGTTATAATACTTGCACAATAAAGGAGCAAATTCTTTTAAAAATTGTTTGCGCATTTCAAATAGGAATTGTCCTTGAGGTGCTAGTATATCATTGTAATAATCAATGATTGTTGTGTCTATGTTTTTGGTGTTTTGTGCATACATTTTGAGCCAAGCATTTCTTTGCAACAATATTTTTTGGTAATTCATTAGTGTTTCAAAATATTGTTTGTTGCATTGACACAACATTCCATCAATAAATTTTCTGCGCAATTCGCTGCCCTCGTTTATTAGTGCAATATCGTCTGGGGCTATCATTACCGCAGCAAATTTTCCTATGTGCTCGGCATGCTTTTCATAAATGATATGGTTACAGCTAATTTCTTTTTTGCCATTTTTATATTTACAAA
>JADLEN010000158.1 GCA_020846105.1 Chitinophagaceae bacterium
AAACCAAATATGGCAAAACAGAAGTGGGCAAAGGCTGCCACAAAGGTAGCTAAGGCTGGTTTTGGGGGTGGAGCGCTGCTAATAGTATGCAAATATATTTTTTGCTTGGGGCTTGTGTGGTGCTGTGGAAATAGTATTTTTGGGAACCGCAATAAAATAGCTAACTGCTACACTATGACTATACAGCAATACGTAGAGAAAATAAACCAAAGGTATAATGAAGGTAATGCTACCGAACATACCTATAGAGGCGACTTGCAGCTATTGCTAGAAAGTCTTTTGCCCGATATACAGGTTACCAACGAATCTAAACGTAGAGATTGTGGCGCACCCGACTATATACTTAGTAAAAAGAGCATCGAAGTAGGCTATATAGAGGTAAAAGATATTGGAGATATTGACCTAGAAGGGAAAAAGAAAAATAAAGAACAATTTGACCGATACAAGAAAGGCTTGGACAATGTAGTGTTTAGTGATTATATGCACTTTTACTTTTATCGCGAAAGTGCATTGGTGGCTACAATATCTATAGCCGAATTGAAGGAAGGTAAAATTGTAGCACTCCCCGAAAACTTTGCCACTTTTAGCAATCTTATAAAAGACTTTTGTAGCTACGTAGGGCAAACTATAAAAAGTAGCAGGAAACTTGCCGAAATGATGGCGGGCAAAGCCCGATTGCTGAGCGACATTATAGAAAAGGCATTGACGAGTGACGAAGAAAAGCAAGAAGATAGCACGCTTAAAGACCAAATGAATGCCTTTAAGCAAATCCTTATCTACGACATTACGCCCAAAGGCTTTGCCGATGTATATGCGCAGACTATTGCCTATGGTATGTTTGCCGCGCGGCTACACGATGCTACGCTACCCACCTTTAGTAGGCAAGAGGCAGCAGAACTAATACCAAAGAGCAATCCTTTTTTGCGCAAGCTATTTGGCTATATAGCAGGACCCGATATAGACGACCGTATAAAATGGGTAGTAGATGGTTTGGTCACCATTTTTCTTGCTTGCAACGTAAAGGAGCTACTAAAAGACTATGGCAAAGCCACTAAAATGGAAGACCCCATTATCCATTTTTACGAAACCTTCCTGAGCGAGTACGACCCCAAGCTGCGCAAGGCGCGTGGCGTATGGTACACACCTGCCCCTGTGGTGAGCTTTATAGTGCGTGCGGTAGATGATATTTTGAAAACAGAATTTGGGCTGCCCCAAGGACTGGCTGATACAAGCAAAACCAAAATAAAAACGATACAACAAAGCAAGGCAACAAGCGATGCCCGAAGCAAAATAAAAGATGTGGAAGTGGAGGAAGAAGTGCACCGTGTGCAAATACTAGACCCCGCCACTGGCACAGGCACTTTTCTTGCCGAGGTGGTAAAGCATATTCATAAAAAATTTGAAGGGCAGCAAGGCATTTGGAGCAATTATGTAGCTACACATTTGCTACCTAGGCTCAATGGTTTTGAACTATTGATGGCAAGCTATGCAATGGCGCATTTGCAGCTAGACTTGCTACTGACAGAGACAGGGTACAAAGCCAACACCGACCAACGCTTGCGTGTTTATTTGACAAATAGCTTAGAAAAGCATCACCCAGATACTGACACATTGTGGGGTAATATAATCGCAGACGAAGCTAATGCAGCCAACCGTATAAAGCGTGATACGCCTGTGATGTGTGTGATAGGGAATCCGCCGTATAGTGGCGAAAGCCAAAACAAAGGAAAATGGATAATGGATTTGATGGAAGACTATAAAATGGAGCCTGGTGGGATTATTAAACTTAAAGAAAGAAACCCCAAGTGGGTAAATGCTGATGAAAATAAATTTATTCGTTATGGTCAGTATTTTATAGAAAAGAATGGTAGTGGTGTGTTAGCATTTATTAACCCTCATAGTTTTTTAGACAATCCAACTTTTAGAGGTATGCGTTGGCATTTACTCAAAACGTTTGACAAAATATACACTATTGACTTACACGGTAATAGCAAGAAAAAAGAAACCACCCCTGACGGGGGTGCTGATGTAAATGTATTTGATATCCAACAAGGCGTTTCGATAAACATCTTTGTAAAAACAGGGAAGAAAAAAGCTAATGAATTAGGCAAAGTGTTTCATTTCGATTTGTATGGCAAAAGGGAAATGAAATATGATTTTTTGCTAGAAAATTCTCTTAAGTCTATCAACTTTAAGGAATTGCCCAATATTCCTCCTAATTACTTTTTTGTAAATAAAGATTTTGAGGAACAAAAAGAATACGATAAAGGCTTTTCCGTCTGCGAATTGTTTACGATTAATAATGTTGGAATCGTAACTTCAAAAGATGCTATTTTGATAAATGAAAATAAAGAAAAGTTATTAAAAAGTGTTAACGAATTTTATACTATCGTTGCAAATAAAGAATTAATACAAAGAATTTCCTATCGTCCCTTTGATGACAAGTACATTTACTACGATACCAAAATAATAGAGAGAGCAAGAGAAAAAATAATGCAACATTTTTTAATTGGTGAGACCATTGGACTTGTAATTGCTCGCCAATGTGCTGGAGATTGGCAATATGCTTTTATAACAAAACTAATTGGTGAATTTAATTTAACAGGAACTGCAGGACGATATGGTTCAGGCAATTATTTTCCCCTCTACCTCTATCCCGAAAACAAAGCGAAAGAAAGTAGCAAACAGCTGCGTACTGATGCCGCGCAAGCACCACCCCGTCCTTCGGACACCCCTCCAGAGGAGGGGAATGGCGAGCGAGTGCCCAACCTAGATATGAAAATTGTAGATAAAATCTGCAAAGATTTGGGTTTGTACTTTTCGCCCGAAGGGCCAAACGAAGTAGGTGCTACTGAAGAAACGATGCAGCTTTACCCTATCTACATCATCGACTATATCTATGCCGTGCTGCACTCGCCTAGCTACCGTGAGCGCTACAAAGAGTTTTTGAAAATAGACTTTCCGCGTGTGCCTTACCCAAAAAGCGTACGCAAGTTTTACGACTTGGTGGAGCTAGGTAGCGAGCTGCGGCAA
>JADLEN010000159.1 GCA_020846105.1 Chitinophagaceae bacterium
ACTTATAGAGATATCTGCAAGACTATAAGCTGCTATTTTAGTTAGTATTAGATTGCTGCTTGCATCTAAACCATAACTAGGTACAGCGCCAGTATATTTCCAAAAAAGTGAAGTTGATAAACCGTATTTAGGAAGTTGATAAGTAGCATTACACCTCCATTCAGTTGCAAATTTAAAGTCGGGAGTAATTGAGTTTTCGGTATCTACCAATTGGTTGTACCTGCCGATATAAGATGCTCCAACGGATAGACTAATGTTTTTGTAAGCCGTATTCACATTGAGTTGAACACCTGTACTTTTAAATTTATCAATATTGACATAAGTGTAGCGCAAGATAGAAGTATCTGGCTGTGCAAGACTTATCATATTACTGATACTATTGTAAAACGCAGAAGCTTCAATACCTAATTTTATTTCATTGTAGCTACGTTGGTAATGTGCAGCAATATTAAAATTGTCCGATTCTTCTGGCGATAGATTTGGATTGCCTACAATATCGTGGTTACTATCTTTGAACTCAAAATACAACTCCTTTACATTAGGAGAACGAAACCCTCGAGCGTAAGATGCTCTAAAGACAAGTGTTTTATTGAAGCAGTATTTAACATTGAGCGATGGAATGGGTTTGCTTTTAAAGGCAGTGTTATAAGCATATCGGAGCCCTGCTCGCACAGTGAGCGAATCGGTGATTTTATATTCTGAACTAGCATAAACTGCATAATCGCCTATTTGCTTTTCTTGCCCTAAAATTCTTTTGCCGTACCCTGTTTCAATATTGATATCGTACCCAATTTCATATTGTAAATCAGCATTAGGTTGGGCACTACCAAAAGTTGCGCGCGAGTTGAAAAGGCTATACCGAGCTGTATCTTGGTCGCTTGCTGCTGCTAGCAATTTGTCTAACGTTGTTAAATTTTTTTCGTAAGTATTTTTAATACGCTTGTAATAATTGTATGCAGCTATAACAGAATAGTTTTTATTTCCTAGGATTTTACCATTCGCATACATTGCATTGTTCAGCCTTGTGGTGTAGTAATAATCGTCAAAAGCTTTGTATCCATAATAGCCATTTGGCGCGCCCCTATTAGTGATGACATCATAAAAATAATCGCTCTTGATGCGCAGTGCTGTAGCTTTTGTTTGCACACTATATTGGGCATTTGCATTGTATTCTTCTTTTGCATCCCATAGCAAAGACCGATTGCTATCCGCCAATTTTGGTTTGAAATCGAACAGTGTGTTTTGCACATTTTCATCCCAACCGTCAAAAAAATTTCTTGCACCCGAAACTATAAAAGTATGCTTCCCTTTTTTATACCCAATGTGTGCATTCGTATTATATTTTCCGATAGATTCGGTATAGGTGTTCAGCCCAGCTTCTAGCTTATTTTTAATGCTACTTTTGGTAATAATATTGATGGTGCCTGCTAGCGCATCAGTCCCATAATTTACAGACATTGGGCCTTCTACCATCTCTATACGCTCTACATTATACACGTTTAGTTGCGATACATCTATATTGCCATCTTGCCTACCAATAACAGGCACACCGTCAATCAATATTTTCACATTCTGGCCAGACACACCTTGTATCTTCACACTACTACCCAGCACATTGTCTTGGGCAATAGTTACATTCATTTCATTGAGCAAAACGTCGCGCAAGTTTTGAGCACCCATTGCCGCAATTTTTTTTGCGTCTATTACGCGTACACGTTGCACTGCATCTTCTATTCTTTGCGCTTTGTATTGCCCAGTAACTACAAAACCCTTAAGCGTTTGTTCTTTTATTGCAAAGTCGCTGCTATCTATTGTTTGAGCCATTGTGGCATTGCCAATAATTCCAAATACCAGCAACGCAAAAGCCTTTATCCTCATAGAAAAATAAGTTTTTGATTAGCACAAAAAAGCAAGCCTGACAATAATTAATAATATCGCCAAGCTTGCCTATTGTTTCTATTATTGTACAATTGCTAGGTCTTTTACCAAGGCTCTCCAAGTTTCTAATTCCGGAATCCCCGGTTTGCGTTCGCCAAAAAACTGAACAATCATTTCGCCCTTATCATCAAAAATTTCCACAGAAGTAACATCACCATCAATGCTTGGTTTCTTTACAATAAATACTGAGGAAATATCAGTTTCGTTGAGGTGCAAATTGAATTTAGCATCCAACACATTGTACCAAGGCCCTGATTCCATTAGCTTGGTCACAGTGCCACTATGTATTTGGATGCAACCACGATTGCCCACAAAAACCATTATAGGCACTTGTCTTTTAGCAGCTAAATCCAAAACTTTGCGTGCTGTATTCTTTGGCACTTTTTGTACAAAGCCCTCTGGAGCAAGACGCAAAGCCTGTGTACGGCTGAGTTTATGTGTTCGAGTCAATCCAAAAAACTCGTGCGAGTCTTTTAGGTTCTTCCATCCTTCTTGAAATAGAGGAATATCAATTTCTGTATCTTCCAATTCTGCTGCCGCTGCAGGATAGGGCTCGAAAGAAAGCACTTCGTTTTGGTCTGCTGCAGTAAAGGTGCGTACCAACACATCGTAAGCAGCAAGATCGCTCTGAGGGGTAACATAAATTTTGTGTGTAGCCTCACCACTTTTATCAAAAATCTGTATGCTTTTACGATCTCCTTCGGATACTGCAAAAGCATATTTCCAATGCATCATAAATAGGCGAAGGTCAATGTCTTTATTTACCGCCAAGCCTATCGGACCTTCAAAAGATATATTATCGTAAAACCCTTTGCGCT